>JAHFDB010000004.1:58229-66242 GCA_023249195.1 bacterium
CCTGTGAAAACTTTGCAGGTTTTGCCATCTTCTGAGATTGCATTGCCATGTAAGACTATGAATCCTCGCTGCATCAACAATGCAGCCATACACGAGCCTAAGATGTATAGCCTCAGTTCTAAATCACTGACCAGAGGGTCTCGTTGATAATAAATTGTTTTTCCATGTTCAATATAAAATTGGGCAACATTCGGAATGATAAGTTTTAATACCCCTTCGCCTCCTTGTCGAATATGTGGAAGTGGGGCGGGATAGGCATTGGGTACACGTTCAGGAATGTCGCCTGTAACAATAGAGATGTCGCAAGAGTTTTGAGGTGGCGCCTCTAGGCATTCTGGGAATTCTAAGTCTGATTCCATATGAAGACCAAAGATGATGTAGTGATAGCGAGAAACCTGATTCTTATTCATCCACGGCCTCCGTTTTGCTCCACAGATTTAATCGCTCAGCAATTGCCTCTGGACTTGGTAATTCATCTTTATAGACATCTGGAAGCTCTGGAACCACGGTATATGTAGAAACTCCAATAGGCCTAGTTGCGGTTCGGAGCGCATACTCCACAACCGTTTTGTTTTTCTCTTTACAAATAATAATCCCAATGGGCGGATTTTCCCCCTCTAAACGCACTTGAGAATCCAAAGCTTCCAAATAAAATTCCATTTTTCCTTTATGCTCAGGCTGAAAAGCTCTGATTTTCAACTCAACGGCAACAAGGGCTTTCAAACGACGGTGAAAAAGAAGCAAATCGATAAAATATTCTTGACCGCCTACTTCAAGGCGATACTGATTGCCAACAAAGGTAAATAGTCCTCCCATCTCAGAAAGAAATCTCCGTATATTTTTTACAGCAGAATGCTCTAATTCAAGTTCGGAATGTTCTTCAGACAGCCCTAAAAAATCAAATGTATAGTGGTCCTTTACTGCCAAAATAGCCTGATGACGGATTTTATCAGGAAGAGCTTGATCGAAATTGGTTTGATTTAAGAGATATTTCTCATAGCTTTTATTATCAATTTGATGCTGAAGAACAGCCTTTGTCCAACCAAATCGTGAGGTAGCTCGAAGATAAAATTCCCTCTGCAACTCATCTTTACATCTCGCCATAATAACCACATTTTTAGCCCAGCTAATATCTCTAACCAATGGTTGAAGTTTTGGTCGTTGGCTATATTCTCGATAATATTGACGCATAAGCCAAAGATTTTGAGCAGAAAACCCATTCTGTCCAGGAAACTCCGACTGAAGATCTTGAGAGAGCATCACTACAACCGATTTCCCCCAACCAAGCAACTCTTGCTTAAGATAGATAGCCTCCCCAATATCCCAATACAGCAAAAGCAAGTCCGCATTAACTGCCCTAAGAGCACGATATTGAGCCTGTCGAATACGTGACTTAATATTAAACAAAAAACCAGCATAATCGCTAGGCAACAACTCACTCATTACTAGGTAGTTCCTTTACGGATTTCTGAAACAGTGTATAAAACATAGAATTCGAATCGCGTAATAAGTCGGTTGGGGTTCCCTGTTCAATCAAATGGCCTTTGTCTAGAACCAATACCTGGTCGGCATTTTGAATGGTGCTAAATCGATGTGCGATTAGAATAAGGGTGAGTTTACCATGTAAGTTTTTTAGTGTCTGATAAATAATTTCTTCGTTTTGAGTATCCAATGAACTGGTGGCCTCGTCTAAAAGCAAAACATGGGGTCGCCGTAACAATGCTCTTGCAAGCGCTAGGCGCTGGCGTTCTCCTCCTGAAAGACGTACCCCTCGATCTCCAATAATGGTTTCCAAACCTTTTGGCAGGTGTCTCACAAATGTTTCTGCTGCCGCTAAATTTAAAACCTCCCACAACTCAGCCTCGGTTGATTCGGGTTGAGCCCAAAGTAAATTTTCTCGAACGGTTCCATGAAAGACATGTACTTCTTGTGGCACATAACTGACTTGAGCTCTCCATGCATGTAAGTGATCCGTTCTTAAAGGATGATGATCTAAAAATATCTGCCCTACTTGCGGGACTAATAATCCTAAGAGAATATCGGCTAGCGTTGTTTTCCCAGCACCAGAAGGCCCTACAATGGCTGTTGTTGTGTTTAATAAAAACTGACAAGAAAGATCTTTAAGTGCTGGTTTTTCACCATAACAATAGGTCACATTTTCAAGACGAAGGCCATGCTTCCAAGACAGATCTCCTTGAAATCCTGTTTTTTCTTCGTGGGCCTCATACGCGAACAGTGTCTCTTCAATCTGTTCAAAAACAGGCAAAACATTCACAATGCGCAAATAGCCTTGCTGCAAGGCGGATACACGAGGAAGCAACCGTGCAAAGATCAACAATAAGGCCAAAAGCGTCGGCAGAGAAATATGAAAAACAGTAAAAGACAATCCGAATAAAAACGAAAAAATAATGGCCGTACACACTCGAAAAATCCCTTGGATGGTAAGCTGAATCTGAGAGAATTCCAATTGAAAGTGATAGTTTTCCTTTTGAATAGACTCGAATTTATCGGTAAAAGCCGCTACCCGGTTATAACTTTTAGCCAGTTTGATTCCGTCTAAAAAATGGGCCAACTCGACCTGTGCATGTTGCCCCATCCGAAACGATTGTTTCCCCATGAGCGATGCCTTCTGCCGATGAATCAATAAAAAAGAAAACAAGGCGATTACACATGTAATGCCGGTCAATTTAAACGAAAAAAAGAGTGAGGCTGTCATTAAAGTCACTACCAGTACACTGTCAGTGATCATTCTTAAAGACTGTTGAGTGAGCATATTTACCTGAGAAATTCCCATCGATACCATATGATGGGCATGTTTTAAGTTTTTCTGAATTAAAAAAGCCCAACTTGCTTGAGCCACGCTTCGATTCAATCGTATCTGAAGATCGAGCATAAAATCTTGTTGAAACCGGGTCATTACCCTTGTTTGAATGGCTTCAAGCAACGTTACACACAAAATCAATATCACAAAAAAAAGCAGAATGAGAGAGAGTGGCCAATGAAGGTCGGCTTGTCCAAACAATCGAGCAGGAATTATTGTCAAAAAATGGTCTTGTGTCGATGACCCTATCCACCCTGTAAATTTCAAAAGAGGAATCAGTAAAAATAAGCCAATCCCAGAGACTAACGTTGTCACCATCATCAATACACAATTTACGACAAATCGTGTCCGAGAAAACGTAAACAATACCCATAAGTAGTGCCTAAAGGCTTTCAAAAGAGCCTCTTTATTCGGGCAAAGAGCCTAAAGAAAAATTGCTCCCACTTTCCCGACCAAGAAGACACCAATGCTACCCGTGCCAAAGCTCGAAAGAGGGGTCTTGCAGCCCCATCATAAGGTTTGTTTCTGGCTACGCATGCCCAATTATAGTGTGCAAACCACAACCGAAAAGATATGGCGAGACGATCTGCGAAGGTTGAGGGAAAAGCAGGGGTTTTTAAATCAAACCATTCTTGAATCAAACAGAGCCCTTCCAAGACGCTTCGGCGAATGTGATAGTGCTGGCCAATTTCAGAGACCCGAGTCCAATTTAAGGGTATTTTTTGATAAAACATTCCGATATCTATCAGCCACTGAAGATTTTGCCAGTTATGTTTTGCCGCATGGGCGCACAAATAAACAAAATGGGTATCTGCATCTAAAATATGGCTAGGATATTGCTGCAATTGATCGGAAAGCCCTTTCATCAGGATCAGATCGGTATGCACTTCCAGATAGATTCCGTGCTCGGTATGGATAAAACAATATTCCTCAGATAGCTGTACTTTAAATTCAAAGCCATTGGCACTCAAACAGGCTTTTGCTTTTTCGATAAGATCAGGAGAAACCAAAAGGTCAATATCGCGAATATTTCTCCGACATGAGTTTGTATATAAAAGATCATTTAACATGACCCCCTTCAGGTTTACATAAGGAATAGCCTCTTTTTCAAACAGTGTGTGCACATATTCTAAGACATGTCGCAACTTCAAATACCAACGGGTTTTGGTCAAAACCCGTTTTTGAAGAACCTGCATCAATGGATGATCGTGTGCGAAACTTTTTTTCATAGAAGGATAGATCATCATGTCGATTTGATGGGCCTGTATTATGCGTAAACACTCGGGCACATCTACCGTGTGGATAGGCACTGGGACGCCATTAAACGCCGCTTTAACAGCCTCTGCAATAAACTCAGCAGGGGTGGTTGTGCTCACGCGGGCCATGCATACCATCCTACAACGGTATAGTGTGTTTGAGGTTGGTAGCCGATTCCCCAGTGAGTCCCTGTTCGTACCCAGGCGTGGGCATCCCACTTTTGTGGCGTTTTCTTGTTCATGCCAATATACACGGTGCTTGAAAAGCCTTCTCGTTTCAATAAAGTAGAATAGGTTAAAGCCCTGTCCAAACACTGGCTTTTCCAAGGAACATACTCAGATACCACTTGCACAACATGCTGAAGCTTGCGTGCTCTGCGATAGTGTAAAGCCGCTAAAGAAGTTTGAAGGGTCTCACTAAAAGGAATACCGTAGTACCGTTTCCAATATTTTAAGGGTACCCACACAATCAAAAAGCGATAGAAAGTAAGATAGCTTAATGTCAAAAAAGCCAAGGGAAGCAAGGGGTAATTGCAGATTATTTTCCCCAAAAAACGATGCCTCATTCAGGCTGAATATAGATGAGTTTATGTGAAACCATGTGTTCCAAAAAGGGGCCCATATCTTTTTCACATTGTGCGAGGTCAACGTCATAGTGCTCTAGAAGTTTTGTCAAAACCGCCTGATAGGTTTTGGGGGTTTCTAACAATTCCCATACGGTTTTGGCCACCGTATTGAGCCCAAAGCAGCTGCCATTTGTGGCATCCATCATGACCAAGTCATCATCAATGGTGGTTCCTGACAATGTGTTGTTTCTACTTAAAAGGGTTTCTGGCTTAAACACGGTTTAACTCCTGCATTTCCGAATATAAATCACTGGCTTTTTTTAATGAAGGAAAGGTTCCTGCATCGGTCCACCAGCCTTGAAAAGTGTCGTAATAGCACTGATTGTTTTGGATATAAAAATTATTGACATCCGTAATTTCAAGTTCACCACGCCGAGAAGGGGAGCATTGGGCGATGAAATCAAACACTTGGGAATCATACATGTAAATGCCTGTAATGGCATAACGTGACTTAGGGTGTTGAGGTTTCTCCTCGATTTTTAAAATTCGGTCACCTTCCATTACAGGGACGCCATAACGCTCGGGGTCGGGCACTTCTTTTAAAATCAGTCGGGCCCCCGTGACTTGGGTTTCAAAAGCGGTTACGAAAGAAATGAGGCTGTCTTGAAAGATATTGTCCCCTAAAATAACCACCATCTTGTCTGTTCCGCAAAAATGCTGAGCAAGCCCTAATGCTTCTGCAATGCCACCGGCTTGATCTTGTACTTTATAGGTGAATTCACACCCAAAATCACGTCCTGAGCCCAATAACGACACGACAGCACCCATATGCTCGGGCCCGGTCACAATGAGAATTTCGGTAATGCCTACTTCAATTAATTTTTCTACCGGATGAAAAATCATGGGCTTATTGCCTACGGGCAATAAATGTTTGTTTGTGACTTTTGTGAGTGGAAATAGCCGTGAACCTGTTCCGCCAGCGAGAATAACACCTTTCACTATAGGTCTCCTTTATGACATTGTTCTACATACCATGCGATCGTTTTTTCAAGGCCTTGTTCAAAGGTCTGCCGGGGTTCCCAGCCTAATTCACGCTTGATTTTAGAATTATCAATCGCGTAGCGCAAATCGTGACCTAATCGATCGGTGACATAGGAAATTAACGATTCTGGTTTCCCCAAATAAAAAAGTATGTGTTTGACCAGTTCAATATTCTGAATTTCGTTGTTCCCCCCAATGTTGTATACCTCCCCATGTTTTCCTTTTCGAATGACGGCATCGATGGCCAGACAATGGTCTTCGACATACAGCCAATCTCGGACATTTTGACCGGTCCCATAGACAGGTAAAGGCTTGTTTTTTAGGGCCTTTTCTACCATTACAGGAATAAGTTTTTCAGGAAATTGATAGGGGCCATAATTGTTCGAGCATCGGGTAATCATAACAGGAAAGTGATAGGTTTCATAAAAGGCTCTGGCCAGTAAATCTGAACCTGCTTTTGAGGCTGAATAGGGGCTGTTGGGTTGTAAAGGTGTTTCTTCTGTAAAGGCAGGGTCTCCGAATCGAAGTTGCCCATAGACTTCATCGGTTGAGACATGAATGAATTTTTGTACGCCATGTGCGCGAGCCTGTTCAAGCAAGGTATGGGTTCCCACCACGTTGGTCTGCACAAAAACGCGGCTGTCCTTGATGCTGTTGTCAACGTGAGATTCGGCTGCAAAATGGACAACGGTATGGAATTTTTCGGTTTGAAAAAGGGCGGACATGGCTGCCCAATCCGCAATGTCGGCGTGTACAAAGCGATAGTGCGGAAGATGAGACACATCGTGCAGGTTTTCTAAACGACCCGCGTAGGTCAATTTATCCACATTGACGATCTGAATGTCGGGATAGGTGTTTAGAATCAACCGCGTAAAATGCGAGCCAATAAATCCTGCCCCACCCGTAATAAGCCACGATGTCATTTTGGGATTATATCAGTAATTACACATGGACAAAACAGTGGTTTTTCCGGTTGGCCGGTAAGTCCTCAATATTGAAGAAGTCTGGTAGAATTAGAAGATAAAATGGATATGAAAAAAGGACTTGGAATATTCGGTTTTTTAATTTTTCTAGGGATATCCATTTTCCTATGGAAAAGCAAGTTCCTCAATCCTAAATTGGAGCCTATTACTTTCTCCAACAAAAAATATCCCGATTACAGAAAACAAATTGCAAAACGAATGAATGCAGAAACCCAAAAGATGAGAGACTATCCTGTTGTTTCTGGGAGTTGGGATTATACAGATGCAGCCGATATTGAAATCGCAGTGGTCGATTTAAACGACGATCATATTCCAGAAATTTTGGCTTTAATTGGTTCGAGATACTATACAACGGGTGTAGGGGGTATTGAGCTTGAAATTTATTCACAAACCAAAGAAGGCCTCAAGTCTATTGTAGCTGTAGAGGGGCTACTTAATGGTAAGCCGACTCGCTTTTTTGACTCGGGTGTACAAACCAGTCGCCATATTGCAAAGTCACGCCATAAAACTAGCGGATATCATGATCTGTGTTGGTTTATGGAAAAGATAGATTCACAAAAGGATCTCAAGCATTTTCTGGTTTGGCGTGCCGGAAACTATGATCGTGGTCTATCTGAAAAAATAACGGATGATGAAAGGGAGTTATTTGCAAATGAAAACCTATGATGCGTTTTTTGAGGCTTTGGGACAACGAGAGTCGAGCGGAAATTACTCTGCAATTCAGAAGAAATATGGGTATTTAGGAAAATATCAAATGGGTGAAGCTGCGCTCATTGATTGTGGTTATTACAAACGAGATGGAAAGATTAGTAATTCTTTTTTGGATAAATTTTGGACAGGTAAAGATGGCGTGAAAAGTAAGCAGGGGTTTCTTGATAATCATCAAGCGCAAGATAATGCGATACGGGAGTATATGAACGTTCAGTGGAGGTATATCGTATCTGTAAATTTAGATCGTTTTGTTGGGCAGTCCAGAACAGGAATTTTATTTACCGTTTCAGGTTTGCTGGCGGGAGCTCATTTGGGTGGTCATGGACGATTAGAAAATTATCTAAAAAATAATCAATTGGACCCTGATGGAAATGGGGTATTTGTTACTGAATACATCCAAAAACTTGCAGGGTACGACACCCCTTTCAAACCCCGAAAAAAATTAACAGGTGTTCAAAAAGATCAAAAAGGCGTCGCTACCTCTTATCAGGTTGATGCCAAAGAGTGGGTCTCCAACGGATCTTCCGAAAAGAAGATGAGGCTAGCTAGGCACAAAGAGGAACTTTTTTTCTAGGCTACAGGTTGGAAAGAAAGGTTAGGGATTTTGAGAGCGAGAGCGTCAAAGATAGCTTTGC
>JAHFDB010000038.1 GCA_023249195.1 bacterium
ATTTTCTGTAAATCGTTTTCTAAATTCCATAAAATAAGGGGTATAGCCCTTTTCATTGTCTTGAGCTAAGAAAACCCAGTATAAATAATAATACGATTCAGCGACAAACTCTTTTGACCCTGTGTGATCAATAATGGAGACATAGATTTCTTTGGCTTCTTTGAGTTGGTTTAGCTTATGATAGGATCTTGCTGAATAGAATTTGGATTTCCCTGCCCAAGGCGTCTCTGGAAAATGCACCATGACAAAGTCAAACATATCGAGTGCCTGTCTATAATCAGAGGTTAAAAAAGCGGCCATTCCTACTTTGGTATAGACTTCTGGAATCGAATAGAGGTGTGGGTATTTTGAGATTAGGACCCTCCCTTGTGACTTGGCTAACTCGTAGAGTTCACGGTCATATAAAAGTCGAAAGAAATTCAAATGGCTTTCTGGGGTAGAAAATAAATCAGACAGTTTGATGTTTGTTGAGGTGGCCTCTTGAATTTGTTTGAGTAAACTCAATCCGGAATCCATCTGTGGGGCGCTTAGCATTAAATTTTTATAGTAGGAGAGGGCATGAGAAAATTCTTTTTGATTGATTGCTACCAATACCAAATGAAAATTCGCATTGGCAGCTGTGCCGCTGTCCAGTGTTTGTTTACTTGCTTTTAGATATTGGGCTTCGGCTTTTTTCCAGTCTTCACGGTGAAAATATTGATTCCCCGCTTCTAAATAGACTTTGTAGGTAATCATTTTTTTTGTGGGCATCGTTTCAAGTCGTTTAATTACGGATTCGAGTACTTCGTCAGAGGCGGTATTGAACAATTGCAATGAAATTAAGTCCCCATAATTATCGATATTTAAGGCGGCTATGTCGACTTTGGAAAAGGCTGCTTGAGCTTCTTGAGGTTTGTTTTGTTTCAGATAAATCAGGCTTGAAAGCAGTTGTTTAGGGTTGGAATGACTGTCGGTTACCTTTTCAAGAGACGTCAAAGCCCCTGTGTAGTCGCTTTGATAATAGCGCAACAACGCCTCGTCATAGTCGGAATTTGCGGACAGGGGAGAAGCCATACTTAAAAGGCTCAATAAAGCAATAAGGAACCCCAGTTTTTTTAAGAAAAATATCATTCTTTGTATACGCTTTCAATGGGATTCATAAGCCCGGTAGGCCCAGGTTTTGAAAGCCCTTTTACGGTATTTCTGACAGCGGTATTGACATCGGGATAGTATAAAAATAAATAGGGGTGATCATTCGCAATGGTCATGAACAGGGTATAGTAAACGGTGGCCCGGGCTTCTTGTGTGACTTCAGACCGTCCTTGTTCTAGAAGACGATCGACTTCTGGGTTTGAATATCCGATAAAATTAAACCCTTTTGGATATTCTTTAGAATGCCAAATCGAATAGGCATCAGGATCTAAGCCTAAACCCCAGCCCAAAATTACGGCATCGAACTTTTTAGGATTCTCTGGCCCGTTAATAATTTTTAACATCGAGCTCCATTCCATAACCTGGATGTTTACTTTGACCCCAATTTTGAGGAAATATTGCTGTAAAATTTCGGCTGTTTTTTCACGATCTAAGTTGCCTTTGTTGGTTAAAAGGGTAAACTCAAAGGGATGACCCTCTTTTTCAAGTAAACCTGTTTTGTGGTTGAGAACATACCCTACTTCTTGTAAAAGCTGAATGCTTTTTTGAGGGTTATAGCCTTCAACGGTAATGCGTTTCGGATACGCCCATGACACCGGAGAACACGGCAGTTCCGCAGGGGCTCCAAAACCCTTTAATACACTGCTTACGAGGGCCTTTTTATCTACGGCGCATGCGAGGGCCTGGCGGACTCTTACATCTGCAAACAGGGGTTTTTTGAGGTTGTATCCCATGTATACATAGTGTAATTCCTGATAGCGAAATGATCTCCACGCCGTGCTGTGAGACAGTCTTTTGACATCTTTTGGAGGAATGCCTGTAGAATCGATCTCTCCTTTCTCAAAAGCGACTAAAGAGGTGTTTTCATTGGGAATAATTTTATAAAGAATCCCATCCAATTTAGGGCGAGATTGGTAATATTTTTCAAACCGCTTTAAGCTCACATATTGGCCAGATTCCCATTTTTGAAACACAAAGGGCCCTGTTCCAATGGGATGCTGATTAAACGTCGCAGTATTAATATTCTGATGCTCTAAAAGATGTTTTGGGATAATGGCCATGCCCATTGCTAACAAAAAGGGAGCAAATGGTTTTGGCAATGTGGCTTCAAGTGTAAAGTCATCCAGAGCCTTAAATCGTACGGGGGTTCCGTCAATAACCATCTCACTGCGATGTACGGTGTTTGTTTTGGGATCTAGCAATTTTTCAAGGGTAAACACCACATCGTCCGCTTTAAAGCGAACCCCATCATGCCACAGGATATTTTTCTTTAAGTAGAAGGTGTAGACTTTTCCATCAGGACTAAGGGTGTAATGATCGGCTAAATCGGGCTCAATTTTCAAGTCGCTATTGACCCGTGTAAGCCCGCTAAATACCAATCCGGTTACCCCCATAGAGGCAGAGTCTGTGACCAATAAGGGATTTAAAATTGAAGGCTCTGCCCCTAAAGATAGTTTCAAAATGGCCCCGGATTGAGAAGCGGCCTTGTGCGAACAGGCCGATAAACACATAAGAACGAGACATCCCAAAAACCATCTTTTTTTTGTCATTGTTTTTCCTTAAATTAGGCCAAAGTACTAAAATCAGAGTCCCATTTTAACGGGGACAATTTTTCATAAGCCGGTTTTTCCTGCTTTATGTTCGAGATTAAATTGCTTAATAAATTGACCTCGGATTGAGGGTCGCGTTTTACTACTGGGGCCCCTGGAGTGGGGGGCTCATAAGTCGATTTGTTGTGAATGTCTAGGACATTAAATTGCTGATTGGTGAGCACTTCTAATGGCAAGGGGTAGGGGGTTAAGGCTTTAATTTCATAGACTGCAAATATGGGGTTTTGAGGATTTTGAAGGCCTACAATAAAATGATATTTTTGTCCCGTGTTAATATCGGCTTTGGAAGGGTAGGCAATGCCTTTGGGATGGGTATGATAGACCCCATAATAGTCTAAGCCATGTTTGGCAAAAAATTGATGGGCTCGATTAATGTCTTCCGAGGTGACTCCATAGGTGTCCGTTTTGTTTTCCATGTGTTGATTAAATACGGGTAAGATGGCTTGAATAAGCCGGTCTTTCCCCCCTAGAAAACCACCACTTTCTTGAGGTAAATTATCTACAGCTTGCTTGAGAATAATGTCATAGTGCCGCTGCGAAATGCGAAAATGCTCAGACATAGGCGTTACTTAGGCTTGAACACTGTCTTTGGTTAACACAAACAACTCTCGAATGGCTCCTTCTGCGGTGGCTAGCATGCCGTCTAATTCTTTCCTAGCAAAAGGATGTTTCTCAGCGGTTCCCTGCACTTCCACAAATCGTCCAGATTCGGTCATTACCACGTTCATGTCCACCTCGGCGGTTGAATCTTCTTCGTAATCTAAATCACAACGAATTTCACCCTCGACTACCCCAACACTGACAGCGGCGAGCCATTCTTTAATGGGGTTATGTTTAATGACACCGCGTTTCATCAATACCTGAACAGCGTCGTATAGGGCGACCATTCCGCCTGTAATGGCGGCTGTTCGAGTGCCTCCGTCTGCTTGAATGACGTCTGTATCAATATAAAGTGTTCGCTCTCCAAGTTTACTCATATCGATAACGGATCTTAATGACCTTCCAATAAGGCGTTGAATTTCATTGGTTCTACCTGAAGGCTTTCCCTTTGTGACTTCTCTTTGGCTTCGGGTATGTGTCGCGGAAGGCAATAAAGAATATTCTGCCGTAATCCATCCTTGACCGGAATCTTTTAAAAATCGAGGAACAGATTCTTCGATTGTTGCTGTGCATAATACCCGTGTTTCTCCGTAAGAAATAAGTACGGAACCTTGGGCATATTTGGTATATTGACGCACTATCTGGATAGGCCTCAACGATTGTGCGGATCGGTTATTGTGTCTCAAGCGAGTCTCCTGGAAAAGCGGTTCCATGTTTTTGTTTTTCTAACATGTCTCTTCCACTTTCTATGTTTTTTTCAAGTTTAATCAGGTCTTTTTGCAGTTTTGTGAGAGTCAATTGTAAATTGGCGAGCACATAATCGGCGTATTCATTTGCCCCTTTCTTAACTTTGGCAGCTTGTTCTTGGGCATCTATCACAATTTCCGAGGTATGTGCCAAGCGTTGGTGTTCAATTTTGACTTCATCTTGCTTGGATACATCGACCGTTTTTCTAATTAAATCTTGACCCTGAACGGCCATTTTTATTTTGTCGATATAGCGTAGCAACAGCTTTTCTTCGATCATAATTTTATCGGTTAATGGCATTTTTTTTGCGGTTAAAATCATGGATTCTAAAGAGTCTAAAAGCCCAAACAGTTCGTTCATGACGGATATTTCTCCTGTAAGGCCCGGGCAATTGATATAGGCACAAAAGAATCAATATTACCTTTGAATTTTGCCACTTGTTTGACTAAACTTGAACTCAAGTAAGAGTATTTTTCATCTGTCATTAAAAATACAGTGTCAATTTCTGGATGCAAATGCCGGTTCGTTAGGGCCATTTGAAATTCATAATCAAAATCGGAAACGGCTCTTAAACCTCGAATAATGGTGGAAATGTGTTTTTTTTTGGCGTAATCCACGAGCAATCCATGAAACCCTTCTACATAAATTCCAGGTCGATCTGCAAATATCTGTTGAATCAGTGTTATGCGTTCCGAGATAGAAAATAAAGGGGATTTGTGCGGATTTTCAATGACACTGATATGAATTTCGCCGAATAAAGATTGAGCACGATTTACAATGTCGATATGCCCATTGGTAATCGGATCAAAACTTCCCGGATAAATGGCTTTTTTCATAGGGTCACTTTCTTTTGAAAAAACGTCAATCGCGTGTCGGAATAGGCTCGGGTCTGTGTCACTTCAAAGTGTTCAGTTTCTTCTAAAACTAAAGACTTATGATGTTCACATACAAGAATCCCTGAGTCGGCCAGTATATCAAACTCATCTAGCCCCAGCAACGCCGTGTCATAATGATGTTTGCCTCGATCTTCCTTATGCCACGGGGGATCGATCATCACTATGTCAAAAGGCCCTTGCTTTTGTTTGATCCAGAGCTGAACGGGTTTGGAAACAACCTCTGCTTTGGGCTTCATAGATTCAAACAAAGCGATATTTTTTCTTAAAAAAGTGGTCTCAATATCTACAAATACACAGCTTTCAGCGCCACGTGACAGTGCCTCAAGCCCTAATGACCCTGTCCCACAAAACAAATCAGCCACTTTAGCCCCCTCTAAGCGAGGATGTAGAATACTAAACAGTGCTTCTTTGGGGCGATCTTGGGTAGGGCGAAACGCACGATCCTGCGGATAGAACAATGAACGACCTCTCAATTCTCCGGCGATAATACGCATAGAAACTCTATTTTATACTATATCGATCCTTACTCTGTTAGAATTCGCCAAACTGTCGCACCACTTTATTAGTTTTTCTCTAAAAGCATCTTGACTTTCATGGTTAAATATCTGCTCGCGACTGCTCACTCGTGTTGGAATTGGCCCGAGTAAGTGGCATAACAACTCTGCCACAATCTCTACCCCTTCGGAGGTTAAAGAAGCCTCATTTACGCCATTTCTTACAAGAAATGCAGACATTGCAGTTTTCCCTTCACTTGCAATTTGTGTCAATCCATTGGCAAGGGCCCAGCGCCGTAAACTTGTTTTATCTGAGACTAGCAGCATATCTCCCATCATTCTTCCTGCCGCGGACTTCTTGACACCAACTTCGCTCATTGATTTTCCTAGGATAGCTTCAATACCAGTCCATGTAGAAGCCTCCAAAGAAGGAATTAAATAGGTCAGTATCAACATACCCATTTGCCACACATCTGCTGCAAGCCTGTTAAAAACACTGGTTTCGCCTCGTAGAATGTCCATTGGGCGATCCCCTCTCAAAATTTCAGGAGGGAGAATAGATTCTTGCATCTCGTTGGCTTGAGACTGCGCCTTTTGCCCCTTTACTGTTTTATCAGAAAAAGGTTGGGCATTTGAAAAGTCTATAATGCCAAGGGCTTGTGTTTTTTGATCCCAAAAAACATTGTGGGAACTTAAATCTAAATGAACAAGACGATGATCCCATAGTGTAGAGCAACTCTCTAATAATTTTTTAATCAACAGTCCAAGCGTCTTTTTGGATATTTGAGATTCTTTCGCGAGATCGGCAATCTCAACACCTTCCACTTTAGTGTTAATACAATACTCTGTTTGAAAAATACATGGGGTCCCAGATCGACCTGGACGTAAATCATAATAAAAACCTGTCGCTATTTGAGTTGAAAACTGTGATTGTGGAAGATGTCTAGACAAGGTCTCATTCGTGTAGGCCAGTGAAGAGTCATCGGAAGCTCTATCAATGGGGAACTTAATAACCAGTGGATGCGGCATCCTTGAGGCCGTGGCTGTATATGCCTGGGAATGTGCTCCCTTTCCCAGGGGCTTCTCAATGGAAACCTGGCCTAAGGTTGGATGCAAAAACATTTTTGGAGGATAAGTAACATCCAGCAGGGAATGAGAGCCCCAAAAGACCTCAGGGACTTTCTCAAGAACGACCCATTTTGGAGGCCCTTCAGAAGCAATCACTTTATATCTTTTTTCTTTAGAGGCATCCACAGCGGGGCGTTCTGTCACAAAAGACACCTTAAATAACCGCTTAGTACTTGGCTCGGCGGCATAAGTAGTTCCTTTATCTTCCTCATATGGTGGCAAAAGGACAAGATGATGGGCTTTGTTTGGGCTAAATCTTCCTTGAGACTGTACAGTAAGGGTAGATTGCGATTGAATTGGATCTTGAGGCGTTTCAAATAATAGTGGTTGAGCCGACATTATTTTTTTTAGAAATACAGAAGCCATAATATATCCTCTCTTTCCCTAATCTATAAATATATTCCCTTACTGTTATTATCGAAAAACTCAGAAAAAAAATTCAGAAAAATGAGAGGGCTATTTTATCTGCTCTCTTTTTTAGGACCCTGTTTTCCAGTAGAATGATACCGATGAACAAGAAAAAAATTTTTGTCACAGGGGCTACCGGATGCATCGGGCATTATGTCTTAGACGAGCTGTTAACACAGTCCAATATTGACATTCATCTACTGGTACGAGATCCTCAAAAATTTCAAGCCTCTTACCAACATCATGAGGCTATTTCTTTTCATAGGGGTGATCTTGAGCATATTGAAGCCCATCAACGTATTCTATCTGAAACAAATGTGCTCATTCACATTGCTACCGCATGGGGAGATTCGGACTATTCGATCAATTTGAACCGAGATAAAACCCACGAGATGTTTTCTTTTTTGGACTCAGGCATGCTTGAGAAAATCGTCTATTTCTCAACGGCGAGCATTTTAGGCCCTGGGAATAGGCCTGTGAGGGAAGCTCTTACGGAAGGTACCGGATATATCCGCTCGAAATATTTGGCCTATATGTCTTTGCCAGAATCCAAATTTGTTCACAAAATTGTAACGGTGTTTCCCACGATGGTGTTTGGTGGCGATGCGAGCCATCCCTACTCACACATTAGCAGTGGTATTGTGCCCAGTTTACCCTATTTAAACTATGTGCGTTTTATCAATATGCATGGGGCTTTTCATTTTCTGCATGCGCGCGATATTGCCAGCGTGACTGTTTATTTAGCCCTAAACCCCACCACTGAACAAAATTATGTTTTAGGTAATGAGGTTATCTCAGGAAAACAGGCGGTCAAAGATCTGTGCGAGGTTTTTGGGGTGAGGTCCTATTTTCAGATAAAAATCACTTCAAAAATGCTGATGATATTAGCGAAATTGTTTAAAATCAAAGTTGCTCCATGGGATAAATATTGTATTGAGCATCCCTTTTTTGAGTATCGAACGGTCCATCCTGGTACCTTTGGATTAAAGCGTGCTTTTCCCACTTTGAAGACGGCTTTGGAAGATGTTAAGGCAAGAAACTGCCCCCCCATTGTAAAGTCCGGTTTAAAAAACTAAAATAAGCCCCTAGTATGAAAATTATTATTGCAGGCGGATCAGGCTTTATTGGGGAAGCGATAGTTGCAAAATTTTCCCATCAAGACCACCATATTTTAATATTGTCACGCCATCCTGAACAGGTATCTGTGCTTGATCATGGCAGTGTCAAGGTATTTTCTTGGCTCAATGAAACGTCTCCCCCGTTGGAAAATTTAGTGGAGGGTGCTGACGTGATTATCAATTTGGCAGGAACTCCTTTGATGAAAACCTGGTGGACACGTTCACGAAAAAAACAGATTTTATCGAGCCGGCTAGACGCATCCAAAGCCCTTGCCGAGGCTCTTCACAAAACCCATAAAAAACCTGGCCTAGTCATTACGGCTTCAGCTGTAGGTTGGTATGGACATCGTCCCTTTGGAGATGTTACCGAAACGGCACCCAAAGGAAGTGGTTTTCTGGCCATGGTATGTGAGGCCTGGGAGCAAGAATCTCGGGCACTTTCAGAGCTTGGCATTCGGTCGATTCAGCTGAGATTGGGAACCGTTTTAGAGGCTAAAGGGGGCATGCTAAAGCTGCTTGCACCCATTTTCAAAGCCTTTGTTGGCGGCCCTCCTGGAGATGGCTCTCAATGGTTGTCCTGGGTTCATCGTGATGATGTTGCTAACGCGATCGCCTGGATAATGACCCATCCCGATCTAGAGGGGCCTGTTAATCTCACGTCTCCAGAACCTGTACAGATGAAAAAATTCTGTATAATGTTGGGAAAAATACTCAAGCGACCCTCGTGGGTCTCTGTTCCCGCATGGGTACTTCGATGGTTGTTACAAGACACCTCTGAAGTGATGTTAGCTGGGGCAAAAGTGATTCCTGAGAAACTGATCTTATCAGGGTTTGTATTTCAATATCCCCATTTGCAGGAGGCTTTGCAGGCATGTTTTTGTCATGAAAAATCGCATACATCAGAACCTGAAATCGCTTAGAGATTCTGTAAACGTTGATATTATGGCGGTGACTAAATATGTCACTGCCGAAGTTATTCAATGCCTGGTTGACGAGGGTGTGATGCTGATTGGCGAAAACAAGGTGCAAGATGCGCTAAAAAAACAAGCGCTTGTCCATGGTGCTTCGCAATGGGAGCTTATTGGACATCTCCAAAGCAACAAAGTCAAGCAAGCGGTAACCCATTTTAAACGCATTGCGTCTGCGGACAGTCTGCGGCTTCTTCAACTCATTAATGAAGAAGCAAAAAAACAAAACAAAGTGATGCCAATTCTTTTGCAAGTGAATATCGCGAAGGAAGAAAGTAAGTTTGGTTTTGAGCAGGAAGTCCTACTCAAAGAAAGGGCTCATATTTTTTCCCTTTTGAATATCGAAATTCAGGGTATAATGGTCATAGCTCCGTATGCGGAAGATCCCGAAGAATCAAGGCTGTTTTTTCGTCAAGGGAAACATCTTTTTGATGAGCTAAAAGCAGATTATTCTTCGCTTTCGGTACTGAGTATGGGAATGAGTCACGATTATAAAGTGGCTATCGAAGAAGGTTCAACATTGATCAGAATAGGCAGCTTATTATTCCACTAAGGAGGAAATGATCTCAATGGCGTCAGCGATTTCAAAAGTAAAAGAATTCTTCGGTTTTGTTGAAGAAGAAGAACGGTTAATTGAAAAAAAATCTGAGCCAGAAAAATCGACATCTCCTGTGGTGCGATCTTTCCGCGGATCTCTTTTAAATAATGGGGTTTCCAAGTCGCTTGCACTATCTGAAATCAAAATTGAAGAGCCTCGAATTTATGAGGATTCCCTTAATATTGCGACCCATTTACGTGAGAATACCCCTGTTATTATCAACCTGAAATATTTGGATAGCGCTTCTGGAAAAAGGTTGGTTGATTTTATTTGTGGGACGGCCTATGCGATTAATGGTCATATGATGAAAATCGGAGACAGTATTTTTCTTTTTACTCCTGAAAATATTCTTATTGCAGAATCTGGTGACAAAAATCAAATTGACTCCATTATTGAACAAGAAGATAAAGACTCTTTTTTAAGACGGGCCGTTGGATAAATCGTCCATTGATCGGTTAATTGATATTATTCATGTCCTGAGGGGCCCCAATGGGTGTCCTTGGGATAAAGAGCAAACCTTTCAGTCGCTTATTCCCTATATTATTGAAGAGGCCTACGAGCTTACAGATGCGATGCGTCAAGCTCAAGCCGGTTCGGTGGATAATCTCAAAGAAGAGCTGGGGGATGTTCTTTTGCATGTGGTTATGCTTTCTGCTATGGCTCAAGAAGCCCATCTTTTTGATTTTAATCAAGTAGCTGATCTTGAATCAGAAAAAATGATCCGCCGGCATCCGCATGTTTTTGGTAACGTTCAAGTAGACTCTGTAGAAGCCGTTTGGAAAAATTGGGAAGCCATTAAAAAGTCTGAAAAAACATCCCCAGACACGACAGAAGCACATTCCTCAATGGGTTCTATTCCCAGATATCTCCCGGCTCTGATGCGTGCCTATAAAATCCAAAAAAAAGCCGCGAAACAGGGTTTTGATTGGCCGGACACTCAGGGGGCATTAGAGAAACTCAAAGAAGAGTGTTCCGAGATAGAAGCTGTGGTGCATGCTGAGCATAACAATAAGGAAGCACTCAAAGAAGAATTTGGGGACTTGTTTTTTTCCATGGTCAATGTGGCCAGAAAAATGGGTATCGACCCTGAAGAAGCCCTCGATCACTGTAATCAAAAATTTCTGACACGGTTTAGGTACATAGAAACGACTCTTCACAAAGACGGAAAAGAGGTGTCTCAGGTTTCTTTAGAGGTGCTTGAAACTTTATGGGAGAAAGCTAAGAAAGGCTTTATTGGGATATAGATTCTTATTTCAACAGTTTTTCAAGATAATTTAGTAATAATGTGTCCAGTTCTACACTTTGACTTTCAGGAAACCTGTATTTCACATTGAGATGATAGAGAGTACGCATGCTTCCTATTGCTTCAATAGAAAGCTGCCCTTTTTTTTCTAGGTTTTCAAGATGAGTCCGAATATCTTTAAGCATAGGGGGCCCCAAATTTTGGTAAGTATTAGCATCGGGATCAACAGTCCCATGGGTGGCACCCGTTTTATGTAACTGAGTTTCAACAGCTAAACAAAGAGATTGCTCTTTCACATTTTGGGCAGATTCAGTTCGTTTTGTAGTCTTAAAAATAGACTTAACCGTACTTTGAGACGGTATATGGTCATATTCTAAATCACCTACTCGTTTAAAAGCGCAAAGTTCTTTATAAGTACCTGCATCCCATTTTGAAACAGGTTGGCTCGATTCACTGACAAAAGTAACTCGACCAGTTCCAGCTATCTTTTTAGGGGACTTTTCTAATCGTGTTCGGTTAAGTTCTTGAGGTCCATCAAGTACAAATTCATTCCTTTTACCCCAGGCTGCATGTGTCACACAATGCTGTAAAACTTGAGTTAAAAAATCAGCCTGATCAGCCCTTTTAGTAGAATAAGGATAAGATATTTTGATGGTTTCACTAGATAATTGCCTAAATGAGTATGCCAAACGGTTTTTGGGATCAAGGACACCGTTTGTTACTAAATCATGATGACTGGGAAGCTTTAATTTGGTGAAACATGCTTTCAAAGGTGAGTTTTTTCGAACATGTTCAACTGCTTCGTTGTAACGTGCTTCTGTAATGGTGACATTACTATAACGCTTTCCTGCATTTTTGAACTTTACAAATTGATCGAGTGTGAGCCGGAGACTCTTAGCTGTCTCTAAAATGGGATGACCATTTTGTACGGGTTTACCTTGAGCATCTTTAATAGGCTCATCTCCAAGCATAAATTGCCATAACACTTTGCCTGCTTTGATCGTCATTTTAACCATAGGTATTTGGTAATGAACGCCCTCAAGTTTTTCACACATATGCTGGAGTCGAGGAGAGCTATAGACACCGTCTTTTCCCATGAGATCTCGAAGTTTCCATACGCCTACTTCTTCTGCATAAATTCGAATGAGTGTTTCAGTTCCTTGAATAAGATCCTTGTTTTTTGAGTTTAATGCAGTTTGATAGACAGCTACGTATCCTTTTAACTCTTCATGAAGCGAACTTGGAAAACCAGAAATGTTATTTTGAGTAATAGACTCAAAAAGGTAGTTTTCAATTGCTAGATCTGACCAGGTTGAGATTTTTAATTTTGTTGTGGCTATTAGAGAGTCTTTTGATGTAAGCGTCTCTTGTTTTATTGCAATTATTTTATTCATATTGAGCCATCCTACATAAAAGTGAGGCTAAAGTGAAGCAGGGAAAGCGATGCGAGTACACACTTTAGGCACAAACATTCTAGCCCCTCATGGGTTGACAATGCAGGTAAAGAGATTAAAATTACCAGCACCTCATCCCTCTAGAAGAGACGGCTAAACCCATAAGAAAGGGTAACTTTACCCTATGATCTATTTATATCTCAAAGCTCTCCATATTATTGCCCTTGTTTGCTGGTTTGCAGGCCTTTTTTACATCGGACGCCTTTATGTTTACAACGTTGAAGCCAATGACAAACCCGAACTTGAACGGAAGATCCTAAAAGCCCAATTTACCCTTATGCAACGCCGATTATGGTTTGGCATCACTTGGCCTTCGATGGTTTTAACGGTCATTGCAGGAACATGGCTCATGATTCTGACTGGCGCCTATTTAGAGCCTTGGTTTCACGTTAAATTAGTGTTTGTAGTCGGCTTAATCAGCTACCACTTTTATTGTGGATTTGTGCGACGAAAACTCGATGCAGGCCGCACCTACACCTCAATGCACATGCGCATTTTAAATGAAGTCCCCGTAGTCTTTTTAATCGCTATTGTATTTATTGTCTCAGTCAAATCCTATTTAAACTTAGTCACTTTAGCCGAAGTTATAGGCGTCTTAATCCTTCTCATGGCAGGGGGAATGCTACTCTATCGTCAAAAGCGTCTTAAAAACCCTCCGGGAGGGGCCCATTGATCGTCTCAACCCATGCCCTATTAGGCCTTTTAGGCGTCTCTTTTTGTGCAGGATTCATCGACAGCATTGCCGGCGGCGGCGGCCTTTTAATGGTTCCCTCCCTGCTTCTGGCAGGGCTTCCTCCACACTTGGCTTTAGGAACGAACAAACTCAACAGCACACTCGGAACCAGCGTCGCTGTTTGGAATTTTTACCGAAAAGGGAAACTGCTTCTTCCTCTCATTTTAATTGGAATTGGCTTCACTCTCTGTGGCGGGTGGATTGGGTCGCAACTGGCACTCTCCCTTTCCAGTATCCTTTTAGCCAAAGTCTTGGTATTTATGCTTCCCATTGGAATGGCCGCCCTCTTTTTAAAACGATCAGACACAAAAGCCTTTACCTCATTCAAAAAAAAGGACAAATGGCTTAAAATCCCCTTAATTTGCTTCTCTCTGGGCATTTACGATGGGTTCTTTGGACCCGGAACCGGAAGTTTTTTGGCATTGTCTTTCTATATAGTTCTGCGCCTTGGGCTGGTCGAATCGACAGCCAATGCTAAAATTTTCAATTTAGCCTCCAATTTGGGAGCGTTAATGGGCTTTATTGTCAGTGGAAAAGTCATTTATGCACTCGGATTTCCATTGGCTGTAATGGGCATGGTAGGCAATTATTTAGGCAGTCACTGGGTCATTAAAAACGGAGAAAAAATTGTCAAAAAATGTCTTTTCGGGGTTTTAATTCTTTTGATGGCCACCCTTGTGGTAAGATACCTACTCTAATTCCAATGGCCATTCTATCCCACACCCATTCCCATGATCACGCCCATTCCGAGATTCCTACGTCCGTAGAAGGCATTAAAATCCTGAAATGGTCCAGCGCACTTCTGATTTTAACAGCCATGTTTCAATGCAGTGTGGTGTATTATTCAGGCTCTGTGGCCCTGCTTGCCGACACCATCCATAACTTTGCCGATGCCCTCACGTCGGTTCCTCTCTGGATTGCCTTTCGTTTCGCCCGACTCAAACCTACCCCACAATTCACCTATGGTTATGGACGCGTCGAAGATTTGGCCGGAGTCGCCATTGTCTTTATCGTTTTATTCAGCGCGGTTGCCGCAGGATATGAGTCGGTACACCGGTTTTTTCACCCCCAAGAAGTGTCTCATCTAGGGGCTATTTTTGTAGCTGGTCTCATCGGATTTTTGGGCAATGAGCTCGTCGCTATCTGGCGCATTCGCACGGGCAAAAAAATTGGCAGTGTCGCCATGATTGCCGACGGGCACCATGCCCGGGTAGACGGATGGACCAGCCTTGCCGTTTTAATTGGCGCTATTGGAGTCTATTTGGGCTATCCCATTGTCGATGCCCTCGTAGGCTTCGGCATCACATTTACCCTGTTAGGTATTGTTTTACAATCAGGAAAATCGATCTTTATTCGACTGTTAGATGGCATTGATCCCCACCTTATCCACGACATCCGCCATGCCGTTGAACATGTCAAAGAAGTCCAAACGATTTCTACTATCCGAGCACGATGGTCAGGCCATAAACTCACTATCGATATTCATGTATCTCTAGACCCGAACCTCACCATGAGCGATTCTTATAAAATCTCTGAGACCATTCGCCACCATATTTACACCCATCTACCCCACGTAGAAAGAGTCCATGTGCTCTTTGATGCAAATTGAGCGGTATCCTCCCTGGATTATCACAGGGCCTCCCCATACCTTAGAAGACGAAGAGTACCTGATACAGCTGTTCAAAACCTCCCCAAAATGCAGTTGTTTCGGAGCCGATGACACCCTCGTTTCTTCCCTGTCAAATACGCAGCCATTCCCTCGCCTTGCCATCGGGGCACAACCTATCATCAACCCTCAAACATGGCTCACAAAACTCTATTCCAAGCAATCCTTTCGTGCTCAAATTCACCGGGCACTCAACAAAAAGGTAGCTGTCACTCAAGTCAATTCGGACACGCTTACAAACATGACTGAATTGAACACCTGTTTAGCCGAGTGGATCGCCCACAAACACATGCCTCCGATGGCTTTTTTATTAGATGCCCACCTCCACAATCTTGAAAAAAAACGCGTATGGCGAGTCACCCTCGATACAAAACCCATTGGCTACATGATCATAGCCCCCGAACCCAGAGTAAAAGGATGGACCATCCAGCACCTCATACGCGGCCATTTAGCGCCTAACGGAACGAGTGAGCTTATGATTTATGAATGTGTGCGAATTCTGGCCCTAGAAGGGGTCACACGCGTCAATTTAGGAATGGTCCCCCTGTCCCAACATACTCAGCATCTCGATCAAAACCCTTTTTTGATTCGATGGCTTATGCGTTGGATGAAAGCCCATGCCAATCGGTTTTACCATTTTAAAGGCCTAGAATCTTTTCGAGAAAAACTCCATCCTGATCATTGGGAAACGGTATGGCTCATCACAAGTCAAAAGTCATTTTCATGTGAATCGGGTCTAACATTGGCTAAAGCCTTTAATATTCCGGCCTCATCACCATTTTCCCCTTCCCAATAACACTTCCATTTGAAATCAAAATATAAGGATAAACACCGCTGGGCAAATCCATCCCCACAATACTTCTATTAAACAAAACATTGTTGTACCCTGCTTTTCCACCTTCATCCACAGTCGCTAAACACATCTTTCGATAAATCTCGCTTCCAAGACTAGAGTACACCCGAAGCTCAACATCTGAAGCCTGATTCAGGTAATACCCAATCTGGGTTCCCGTACTTAATTTAAAGGGATTAGGGTGATTCAATGGCCGGTCGTTGATTAAGCCCGTTCCCACTGAAGCAATTTTAATTGTACCCTCCTGTGCAAAACTGCCGGTATCCCATTTTAGCCTTGAATCGAGTATGGGAAGGTCAAACTGAACCTGGTTACTCGCAATATGTACACGAGCACTGCGCAAAGAGCTCAACCCCGATGACTGAATCAGATTCGAACCTGAGTTAATCAGCTTAATGACATCCCCAGGTTTCGCTGTATACGTATCAATTTTGACAACCACTTTCCCCGAAAATATCAGCGTTCCATTGCATTTCAATAACGGGGGCGCTGTCTGTACATTTCCTGTCACTGCAGCCGTCGTATGCAACACAAACGTCATGCTCGCACCGCTCGATAACGTTAAGTCCCCAGATATCTTTGCCGGCTGGTCACTTTCTACCTGTAAGTTTCCCGTTGACGTGCTTAGGCTTCCATTCACTGAAACCGCCTGCAAAGTCCCTCCCGTCCACGTAAATGTCCCATTTCCACCATTCCTCCCTATCTCCAATTTATCTACTTTCAACGTCCCGCCTGCCAACACATAATTCCCTGTGCTACCCACGCCATTCCCTAAACTTAATGCCCCATTCACCTGTACATTCCCACTGCTTTGTACGACCGTCGCCAACCCACTACTTCCACCCACTTCGAATTTCTCTAACACCCGTTCGATCGTCTTTTTGATTTCCAATGTCCCTTGATCTACTCTCGGCTTTTCAATCACTTTTTCTACCGTCGGTTTTGTATCAATCGTGATACTCACCGTTACTCCCTTACTCACATTTCCATACGCATCTTTTGCAAACACGCCATAGTCATAGGTTCCATCCGCCACATGTAAA
>JAHFDB010000039.1 GCA_023249195.1 bacterium
TTCTTTTTCAACGGACTTAATACGCTCATCCAACTGATTGACCATGTCATTAATAGATTGAATTAAAGCGGTAATTTCATAAGATTCAGACATCGGTAATCGGTTTTGAAACTGTCCTTTTGTAATCAACTGAGCAAGATCCTTGAGTTCTTCTAGGGGGCGTGTGATTTTTTTAGATACAAAATAAGTCACAAAGGCTGACAAAACTGCAATGATTAAGCTGCCCTCGATTACATCTTGATATAAATAGGGTTGGTTTGATAACACAAAAAAGACATAGAGGACCGAAGCCGCTAAGGCTATAAAAATAATAAGCAAGTACGATGCATACAGTTGCCAAATAAGTTTTTTATTTCTGAACATTACACTTTAAACCTATAGCCAACACCACGCACCGTTTCAATGCAATATCCATATTGTCCAAGTTTTTTTCTAAGCCCCACAATAAGCACATCTATGGCTCTATCTGTTACCACATAGTGCTCGCCGCGAATGGCCTCTACAATTTGATACCGTGAAAATACCCATCCTTGTTTTTGCATGAGAAAATACACTGTTTTAAACTCAGAAGTAGTCAAATTAACGGCTTTTCCGTCTAAAGTAACACTGTGCGCTTTCGGATCAATGATCATGCCTTCTTTTTTGAGAATTTCTAAAGAGAGTGTCTCTAGTGGCTCTGTTTTTCTCCTTAAAATAGAGCGTACCCTTGCCGTGAGTACTTTAGGGCTAAAGGGTTTGGTCATAAAATCATCCGCGCCTAATTCGAGCCCCACTACAATATCTGATTCTTCCGATTTTGCTGACAAAATCAAAATAGGAATATGCGTCGTTAAGGGATTCTGTTTAAGCTGTTTACAAATATCGTAACCATTTTGTCCAGGAAGCATGAGGTCTAAAATAAGTACGTCCGGTTTTTTTTCAATGAGTTGATCCACAACATGGTCCGTGCTGGATAATCCCTCCACGTCAAAACCCTCTTTTGTGAGCGTATACGACACCAATTCGATAATGTCCTGCTCATCTTCAATCATGACTATTTTGACACGCGGGGTCTCTAGCACTCGGTTATCCAAATTTACCAATAAGATACTCCTCGGTTCTTTTGTCTTTGGGTACAGTAAACATTTTTTTTGTCGATTCGTACTCGACCAATTCTCCCATATACAAAAAAGCAGTGCTATCTGAAATTCTAGAAGCCTGCGCAATATTATGCGTGACAATCACAATGGTGACACTCTTTTTAAGCTCGATGAGAAGCTCTTCAATATGAGAGGTTGCCTTAGGATCTAAGGCCGACGTGGGTTCATCCATAAGTAAAATTTTAGGTTTCATTGCCAAAGCTCTGGCAATGCACAGCCTTTGTTGTTGGCCTCCCGATAAAAAAGTGCCTTTTCTGTGCAAATTATCTTTAACCTCTTCCCATAAGGCTGCTTTTTTGAGCGCATCTTGAACAATGTGGTCTTTTTCTTGACGTGTAAGGGAAACACCATTGAGTTGATATCCCGCCAAAACATTGTCGTAAATGCTCATGGTGGGGAAGGGATTAGGCCGCTGAAACACCATCCCAATTTTTCTGCGCACATAAATGGGATTAAAGGCATAGAGATCGCGTCCATAGAGTGTGATTTCACCGGTTACTTTTGCCGTTGGAATAAGCTCGTGCATGCGATTAATGCACCGAATAAGGGTGGTTTTTCCACATCCAGAGGGGCCCATGACGGCAGTAATGTTTTTTCTCAAGAACCCCATTGAGATGTCTTTGACTATATGGGTATCCCCTATATAGACATTTAAATTCTGAATTTTTAAAATTTCTTGGTTCATCTTTTGCGGGTAACTCCCTTGGTAATGAGACTTAAACAAAAAATCATGCTAATCAACAAAAACGATGCTCCCCAGCCTAGTTTTTGCCATTCTTCATAGGGACTTGTCGAATAATTAAAAATTAACAAAGGCAAAGACTGAATCGGCTTTGTAATATTAGCATTCATAAACGGGCTACCAAAAGCGGTAAATAATAAAGGGGCTGTTTCACCTGCGACACGAGAGATTCCCAAAAGGGCTCCTGTCAAAATACCATTGAGTCCTGTAGGCAAAATAACGCTTAGCATCGTCCGATAATAAGGAACCCCTAAGGCCAGGGAAGCTTCTTTTAAAGTTTTTGGAATCAATTTAATGGTTTCTTCAGTTGAAAGTGTGATCACGGGCAACATCATCATGCCTAACGCAACACCTCCGGAAATGGCTGAAAAATGTCCTAAAGTTACCACCACCCATACGTAGGCGACAATTCCTATAACAATAGAAGGAATTCCCTGTAACACTTCAACACACAATCTGACATATTTTGCTGTTTTTGTATTTCCATATTCGCTCAAATAAATCCCTGTAAAAATACCCATCGGAATCGAAACAAGTGAGGCTAATCCCACCAAGATCAGGGTTCCTACAATGGCGTTTGAAATGCCCCCCCCACTCTCACCTACAGGTTTTGGCAAATGGGTTAAAAAGGTCCAACTCATGACACCCAAACCATTTTTGACGACGTAAAACAAAATGACCATTAAGGGAATCGCCAATAAAACAGAAAATAAAAATACCAGGCCCTGAGAAGCCTTGTCTTTCACCATTCTTAAAGGCATATTGGTTTTGATCATTGAGTTTGCGTTTCGATGGTAAATTTTGAAATAATATAGCGACCCACACTGTTTATCACTACGGTAATGACAAACAGATATAGCCCCAGCTCAATCAGGCTGGCCAAGTGGACCTTGTCTGTGGCCTCGGTAAATTCATTTGCAATCACACTGGCCATGGTATTTCCAGGTCCAAAAAGCGACTCGGGAATGAGATTCGAGTTACCTATCACCATAGTTACTGCCATAGTTTCACCCATTGCACGCCCCAATGCTAAAAGAGTTCCCGCAAAAATACCCGAACTGGCATAGGGTAAAATAATATATCTCAACACTTCATAGCGGGTTGCACCTAATGAATAGGCCGCCTCTTTTAAATCGGAGGGTACCAATGCAATCACTTCCCGTGACATTGAGGCTGAATACGGCACAATCATCAAAGCTAAGATCAACGCTGCAGAAAAAATACCGACTCCATAGGGCGTAATGCCCAAGGGAGTTTCCAAACTTCTCACGAAGGGCACTAAAACAAACAATCCGAAAAAGCCATATACCACCGAAGGAATTCCCGCCAAAAGCTCTACAATACTTTTAATCACAGAAGAAAACCATGTTTGCTTAAAATACTCACCCAAAAAAATAGCAATGGAAAGTGAAAAAGGAATTGAAATGAGCAAGGCTACAAAGGAAGTAATCAGGGTTCCTTCCACAAAGGGAATGGCCCCAAAATTTCCCATCACGGGGTCCCACTCTTTCCCTGTGACGAATCGAATGCCCTGAGACACAATCGCAGGGAGCGATTTGACTAATAAGGTTAGAAAAATCCCCCCCAATAATACACAGACCAAGACTGCAAAGACTTGAAGTGTCTTCTTGAACATAATTTCAAAAAACTGCAGTCTATCGGTCCACATAAGTTAGAACTTTAAAGTTGAAATTAAAACTTCTGCCTTTTTCACAGAAGAGGCTGGAAGTGGTGAGTAATCCAAGGTTTTGGCATACGCTTGCCCGTCGTGAATGACCCAGCTAAGCAACTCTGACAATGCTTTTGCATTTTCGTCTTTAGGCGTACTGATATTTAAATCCTGATACACCAACAACCAGGTAAACCCACCAATCGGATATCCGTTGTCAGCCTCTGTGTTTGTAATAGAAACACGGGTATCTGCAGGCATAGCCACATCCGCAGCCTGAGAAGTAGCCTCTAGACTCGGCTTGATAAAGTTTCCACTTTTATTTTGAACCGTAGCATAGGCCATTTTATTTTTTTCCGCAAAGTTCAACTCGACATACCCGATGGACCCCGGAATTTGTTTAATCATTCCGGAAACGCCAGCATTCCCTTTTGCGCCCAAACCAATAGGCCAGTTTACTGATTTTCCTGCCCCTACTTTTTGGCCCCATTCTTTGTCTACTTTATTCAAATAGTCGGTAAAAATAGACGTCGTTCCACTGCCATCTGAACGGTGAACAGAGACCAGTTTTTGATTGGGTAAAGCTGCCCCAGGGTTTAGAGCCTGAATTCTAGAATCATTCCAGTTGCTAATTTTACCCAAGAAAATATCGGCAATTACATCTGCATTTAGACGCAAGTTAGCCACTCCAGGCAGGTTATAGGCCAAGACAACCGCGCCTAAGCATGTGGGAATGTGAATAACATGCCCCGGCATCGATTTAAGCTCGGCATTCGATAAAAAGGCATCGCTTGCACCAAAATTTACGGTCTTATTTTTGAGCTGTTGAATTCCGCCACCAGATCCGATTGCTTGGTAGTTAATTTTAACACCTGTTTTTTTATAATATTCGCTAAATAATTTTGCGTAAAATGGGTAAGGGAAAGTCGCGCCTGCCCCTAACAATTCCGCACTATAGATCGAAGACGTTATCAAAAGTGTCGCAAGCAGCACCGTCATTATCTTCGTTGATTTCAACATCGTTTTCTCCTTTAGGTTATTCAGAAAACAGCCTCGAGAGTATTATTCTCGAGGCTGGATTTACGTTTCCGGCTTTTAGTTAGAAGCTTACTTGAAGGTCTAGTTGGAATAAGTCAGACTTTTTAATGTCGCCCACCGTTAGCTTTTCAAATCTGTAGTAAGAACCAGACAATACTGTGTTATTCGCAACTGCATATTGAAGTTGTGCTCTTACCCCTTGGACTCCGGTGTTTCCGCTGTAGTAATCAGAATCAGGAAAGATATCCAACCACGCATCTGCTTGAAGATAACGATAGGTAAGTTGACCTTGCCATTCGCCTTCTTTTTTCACTTTTTCATTTCCAAATTTTACCCCAATCAATGCAGCTTGCTGGCCAGAGTTGGCCCCTGGGTTATTCACATATTCACCAAATAGTGAGGCGTAGGGAAGGCCCGTAAACTCTTTTAATTTTAATTCACCGGTCAGTATCACGGGATTGTATTCATAAACAAGTTTTTCACCACTCAAGGTATTGCTTGCCAAGGTTTTTTCATTGTCTTTACCATTTGCAAGCTTTGTTGCATCGACACCCATTACATTGTTTGTTTTATAGATGCTTAAGGCAATCTTACCTTCTGTATTTTTATCAAACGTGTATGCCACTCCTGGTTGGATCATCATGAGTGAAGCCCCGCCGAAACCGGTATCTGACTTCATTTCATTCATCACAAAATAACCGGCATTGACGAAATATTCTGTAAAAGGTGCATTGGCCTTCCATTGAACCGCAACCCCATCTGGGTTGATATCTTGGTCCCAAAGCATGTCTGAAACTACCCAAAATGGTTTGTTCATTTTCCCTAAAATAACCGTTGTATCTGTGTCATAGGCATATTGAATATAGGCATGATTGACTGACAAGGTATAAAACTCAAAAGCGTTTCCACCACTTCCAAAACTTTGATTATTAGATCTTGCATCTGGACTTTCCCCTGATGAAATCCCAAAACCGGCTGTAATTTTATCGTTTATCTTTGCCTTTGTACCTAAACGAAGTCTAAATCGAGTACGATCTCTAGAATCCGATTTACCATCCAGTTTTTCACTTTGGAACCTCATTCTAACGTCACCCGTCCAAACCAATGGACTGGGCATTTGAGAAGAGATGTCGGCAGCTTCAGCACCGGTGAGAATGTTTTTTTCCACCAACGAATCTAGCAATGCATTGCCTGCAAAAATGCTATTAGACATTAAAAAAGCAACTACTCCAAAAACGGCAGCCTGTTTTTTCACTTAATTCCTCCTAAAAATATCAAACATGGTAAGGACTTGTGGTAACCCACATTCTTTTTGTGACTTTATGGTAGACTTTGATTGTTAAGGGGCGATGAACTCTGCGTTAGGTTTATGTTAGCATAGCAATAATGAAATATAGAATGGTTGGAATTGTATTGTTGTGTTTCACCTGGCAGGCAGCCTGGGGAATTGCCCCTATTTCAATCGCTGTCAGCATTCCCCCTCAAATCGAGTTTGTGAAGGAAATTGGAAAAGGCTATGTCGACGTTTTTTGTTTATTGCCCCCTGGCGCCTCGGATGAGCTTTTTGAGCCCTCTGTACTGCAGCTTAAAAAAATGTCTAAAGCTCAGCTGTATTTTGAAATTGGAACCCTTCCACTCGAAACGCACTATAGGCCTACATGGAGAAGCCTAAATCCTAAATTACGCATTATTGACACCTCACTCAAGGTGCCTCGACTTAAGGATGACCCCCATCTTTGGATGTCCCCCAGACGGGTGCAAATCCAAGTGGAGACGATCACCCAAGCATTAATCGATGTTGATCCTATTCATCGGGCCTTTTATCTTCATAACAAGGCTAATTATCTCAAGAAACTACGCGATCTCGATTCTCACATTACGGCGCGACTCTCTGGAAACACCCCCAAGGCCTTTTTGATTTTTCATCCTGTATTAGGGTATTTTTCTGACGACTACGGACTTACGCAAATGGCCATTGAAGAGGAAGGCAAAAGCCCCACCCCAAGGCAATTGAACGCCGTTTTAAAAAGGGCTCGCCACGACCACATTACATTGGTTTTAGTAGAAAAACAGTCCGGAACAGAACTGGCCTCAACCGTAGTCGAGGCCATTCAAGGAAGGCTATTGGTCTTTGATCCGATGGATAAAGACTACTGTCAGGGTTTAGAAAAACTCTCTCGCCTATTTAGGGGGCAATACTAACTTCATCCCGGGCTGAATCACATTGGGGTTTTTAATGACCTTTTTATTTAATTTATAAATATCTCTCCATCTTTCAGAATTATTATAAACCAATCTGGCAATTTTTGAGAGGGTTTCAGCGTGCTTGATAATAACTGTTTTATTGGCCATATCAGGCGTAAACACATCCACCAAAATGGGTTTACTGTTGCTTGCCTCTGCGGCGGCTTTGGCTTTGGCATCTGCCTCTGCTTTAGCTTTTGCATCTGCAGCCGCTTTAGCGTCTAAGTCTGCCTTACTTTGTTTTTCTGATTCGAGCTCACTCTTTGCTTTTGCCGCCTCGGCTTCGGCCCTTGCTCTAGCCTCCATTTCTGCTTGAAGCTTAGCCGCTGCATCACGCTTTTGTTGATCTAGAAGGGCTTGTTGTTCCGCTGCAAGTTGATCTTTTTTTTCTTGAGCCTTTTTTTCTGCGTTAGAAGCTGTGTTTTTTGCATCTTTTAAATCTGTTTTTATGCGGCCGATTAACACTTCAAACTCTTCCCAACATTTTTGAGCACGCTCGTAGTCTTCATTGTCTACATTATCTTTGCCTTCAATAAATTTTTTGTCGGTTAATTCATACATCTCTTTGTCTGAGACAGCGACCCCTAAGGCTCTGACTTCTTTGAGCTCAAGCCTAGCTTGGGCAACCCTCTCTAGCGCCAATTTCCTGGTAACTTCATCACTGCAGCCCGTGAGCATTGCCACAAGAAAAATAGGCATTGTTATCGCAAAAACGTGTTGAATGGTCTTGTTTTTCATTCTTTACTCCTACCCTTTATGTTTTTTCTTTTCCTCGGGCCATAACGACCTTCCCTGTACGCACCACTTCGATAATGCCATATGAGGCTAGCATCTCTAGCATGGCATCTAACTTTTCTGTACTTCCCGTTACCTGAACAACCAGCGATTCCTGGGTTAGATCTGCGGTCTCTGCCTTAAAGTGACTTATGACCTGAAGCACTTCCGCACGGTTGGCATCGGATACCTTAATTTTGATTAAAGCAAGCTCTTTCTCGACGGCGTTTTGGTCTGTATGCTCATGCGCCTGAACCACATCCACGAGTTTTTGAGCTTGTTTAATGATTTGCTCTAGGGTTCCCTTGTCTCCACGGGCAGTAATGGTCATGCGTGAGAAGCGACCTTCAAGTACCGGAGAAACCACCAGAGACTCTAGATTAAAGCCTCGTCTTGAAAAGATCAAGGCAACACGCACCAAAACGCCCGGCTTATTGGCGACGAGCAAACTAATGGTGTGGATATTATCGGCAGATTTTAGCAACAGTTCTTTCATTATTTTTTCCTTTAGGTACTTCCCTTGGGCTTTTCTAACTTGGTCTTAGGGGGATCAATAATCATATCGGAAGAGGCCCCGCCTGCTGGAATCATGGGGAATACATTGTCTTCTTTCACTACCTCTGCGTGAATAATGCAAGGCCCCTCGTTATAGGCCAAAGCACGAGACACTATTTTTTTTACATCTGCAGGGCGTTTGATTCTAAATCCTTTCACACCATAAGCCTCCCCGAGCTTCAAAAAGTCTGGATTTCCTTCTAAATCAACCCCGGATAGGCGATCGTCATAAAACAGTTGTTGCCATTGGCGAACCATGCCTAAATATTTATTATCAATAATTAAAATTTTCAAAGGCAATTTATGTAACATGGCCGTAGAAAGCTCGCACAAGGTCATTTGAAAGCCTCCGTCACCAACAATAGCAACCACAGTGGCTTTAGGCTTACCCAGTTGAGCCCCAATAGCAGCGGGAAATCCAAACCCCATGGTGCCGGCACCCCCTGAAGAAATCCAGGAATTTGGAAGATGCGTTTTATAAAACTGTGCTGCCCACATTTGGTGCTGACCTACATCTGTAGTCACAATGGCGTTTCCCTTGGTTAAGTGATACAACTCGTCAATGACGTGTTGGGCCTTGAGCCCTCCGTGAAGTTTATACCCCAGAGGGTATTTCTTTTTATTGGACTCAACCCACTTAAGCCATTCCTTGGTATCCAGAGCCTCTATATGCTCAAGCAGCTCGTCGAGAACCAAGGCAGCATCCCCTACAACACTCACATCTGGCACCACAATTTTATTGATTTCAGCAGGATCGATATCGATATGCAGCTTTTTAGCCTCTGGGCAAAAACGCTCTATTTTAGCCGGCGTAATGCGGTCATCCCAACGAGACCCAATGGAAAAAATAAGGTCGCATTCTGTTACCGCCATATTGGCATAGGCCGTACCGTGCATCCCCAAAAATCCTAGGCTCAGAGGGTGATTTTCTGGAAAAGCCCCTTTTCCGAGCATGGTTGTCACAACAGGGGCCCTTAATTTTTCGGCCAAAAGCACAACCTGTTTGGAGGCGCCCGAGATCAACGCCCCATGTCCGACCAATAACAAGGGGCGCTTACTTCCCTTTATCATCTGGGCCATTTTTACAATATCTTTTTTATTTCCATGGGTGGCAAAGGTATACCCGGGAATATCCATTTGGGTATCCGATAAATCACCTGTGAAAGTGGCACTGGTAATGTCTTTCGGCAAATCGATTAAGACAGGGCCTGGACGACCCGTGCTGGCAATATAAAACGATTCTTCAACAATTCGTGGGATATCCTGAGGGTCTTTTACCAAATAACTATGCTTTACAATAGGTGCGGTAATTCCAAATACATCGGCTTCTTGGAAAGCATCTTTTCCTAAAGACTGCGTAATGGTTTGGCCACACAATACGATAATCGGAATCGAATCCATTTGAGCCGTTAAAATACCCGTTACCGTGTTTGTTGCCCCGGGGCCACTGGTCACCAAGGCTACCCCTGGCTTTCCCGTGGCCCGTGCATAACCGTCGGCCATATGAGTGGCACCTTGCTCATGACGAACCAATACAAACTTAATTTTGGAATCTACTAAAGCATCGAAAATAGGAATCGCGGCTCCGCCTGGATATCCAAAAATATATTCAACACCCTTTGCTTCCAAACACTTAATGAGAGCCTCTGCCCCGTTTATTATTTTTTTTGCCATTTTTGACACACCCAATTCAATATTTATTTAAACTTAACTATAAAAACACAATTTTCACACACAAAAATAGACATTGTCAACAAAGTTGTCTGTTTTTAGCTAAAAAATCGCTTATTAAAGGTAATGTATTTATGAAGGACATAGTTCAAAATCAGCATCGAGGCGGTTGTGCTCATTTTGGCTACCATCAAGTGGAGATGGCACCCCGATACCAAGGCTTTCATCAATAAAAAACTCATTAGAAAGGCAAAACATACACTCAAAAGATAGACAGGTATATGTTTTTTCAAGTTTGTATATGTATTTTTGAAGGTATATCGTTTATTGAGACAATAATGTGTGGTTGTTCCTGCAATAAAAGCCACGACAAAAGCGATATGAAAATCAATTTTCCATTCGAGTGAAAAAACATAGAAGGTTCCCCAATCCGCAACGGTTGCAAGCCCACCCACAGCCACATAGCGAGAAAACTCCTGCACTCCAGGACGTTTAAGTATTTTAATGATGTAGCTCATTGTTCGAAAGGGTCTTTTCCTATGAGGGCTTCTGATTCTAACATGAGACGTTGAATTTCAGCTTTAGGGTCTTCTGATAAGTGCGGATAAATAGGGGGATAAAGGGTCAATTTTATAGGGCCTGGACTAATGATCCAACTGTTTTTATTGAGGCAATGATAGGTTCCCTCAATACGACATGGAATGACAGGAACCCCTGTATGAACCGACATGACAAAAGCACCCTTTTTGAAGGATCCCATTTTACCCGTATCGGTTCGGGTACCTTCTGGAAAAATAATGATCGACTTCCCGTTCTTGAGCATGCCTTCCACCCTTTGCATCTCTTTAATGGCACTGCGATGATTGTGGCGATCGACAGCGATGTGTCCCTGAGCACGCAAATCCCACCCTAGGAAGGGCACATCTAACAGTTCTTTCTTGGCTAAAAACGAGAACTTTCGTTTAATCGAACAGATAAATACAGCAATGTCTAAGTGGCTTTGGTGGTTGGACACCAAGATAAAGTTGCCTTCAGAAGGAATATTCTCACTGCCAATCACCGTAATTGGCATCCTATCGATCCATAGTGACGCTTTTAGAAAGACCGCAGCCAATCGCATAATCATCCACTCAGAATCTTGATAAAAGCGCGATATTGCCATTGAGATAAGACAATGACTCACAAAGATAATAACAGTCACCGTCCAGGCAAAGACCGTATTCAAAATCAAAAAGGCTTTTTTTAACATTTTTTTTATATTAACATAGGATCATTAGATTCTGTTAGCAACGACGTCAGGAGCCTTCTTATGAAACCTTTAATTATGTCCGCCTCAGGTACCCGAGGCATTGTGGGTGAAAATTTAACGCCAGAAATAGGGCTTCGCGTCGCCAAAGCCTTTGGAACCATGTTGCACAAAGGCCCCGTTATTGTCGGAGGAGATACTCGAACAAGCCATGATATGCTCAAAAGTGCCGTTATTTCGGGACTTTTATCGGTAGGTACCGATGTGATTGATATCGGCAGAGTCACAACCCCCACTGTTCAGCAACTCATTCGCCACTATAAAGCCATGGGGGGAATGGTTATTACAGCCTCGCATAATCCTGTCATCTGGAATGGCATCAAACTTATGAACAGCAGTGGTTCTTTTCTAGAAAATGATGACTATGACCATTTCGCCAAACTCTATGATACGGCCACTTTTACACATGCCACCTGGGAAAATCAAGGCAAACTGCATGTCGAGCCCCATGCCTTACACATTCATATCAACAAAATTTTAGATATTATCGATACGACTTCTATACAAAATTCCGGATTACGGGTTCTGATTGATCCTAATAATGGCGCGGGGGCTGTGGCAAACCCTATTTTGTTCCAAAAGCTCAACATTCATTATGATATGTTACATTCTGAGCCCAATGGGCATTTTAATCACGATCCTGAACCCCTTAAAAAAAATGTGTCATGCATCATTGAAGCGTTACAAAAAGGACACTACGACATCGGATTTGTTCAGGATGCCGATGCCGATCGACTGGTCATTTTAGACGAAACAGGTCAGTTTATTGGCGAAGACAATTCTCTCGGATTTTGTATTGATTTTATCTTGTCTCAATCACCCGCTCCTCACCATGAGGTGGTCGTAAACTTATCTACTTCCTTGGTTATTGAAGATATTTGCAATCGGCATAACGCCCAAATTCACTATACCAAAATTGGAGAAACGCATGTGACACAAGGCCTAAAAAAATGGCAGGCCACCGTAGGAGGCGAAGGAAATGGGGGGGTTATTTATCCTAAGGTTGGATGGGGACGGGACAGCTTGGTTGGAATGGTTATTGCCTTGAAATATTTGGCTGAAAGCAAGAAAAAAGTCTCTGAAATTGTGTCCCAATATCCTTCTTATGTCATGCTCAGAGAGAAAATAAATTTACCCGATACCGATTCCTTAGCCCACCTTTTAAAAACCGTTGAAGCCCAGTTTCCCGAGGCCGACATCAACCGTGAAGATGGGGTTAAACTTAGCCTCAAAGGGGCTTGGATTCACGTCAGGCCTTCGAATACCGAACCTATTGTTCGCATTTTTATCGAGGCTCCCACACAAGAACAGGCCGATGCTTTATGGAACCGAATGTCACTATCTTAAAATAGTGAGCCTTCCTTTAGATCTCGCTACATCTCCGTCTTTAGTGGCTAAAACTGTGTAAAAGTAAGTGCCATTTTTTGCGGGCTGATTGCTGTCATTCAGTGTATCCCAATTCAGGGTTTGATATCCTGAATTAACAAAGCTTTGAAGTGTCTTAATCAGGGTTCCTCGGTTCGAATAGATGTGAATGGTCACATCGGCAGAGTCTGAAAGTTCAAACCCAAATTTTGTTCCAGAATCTGAGCACGGATTGGGGAAATTGAGCACCCGTGTCAGTTTCAGTGCCGCTACCGATGCACTGAGAAAACTATGTGTACTTTCTTGAAAAAGGCTTAAATTTCGCCCAAAATTTGTAATATTAACAATCCCATTCCCTTTATATCTATTTTTTGCTGAGCTATCGCCCCCTTCAGCTGAATTCAAAAGAAGGGTTTTCACATCTCTGGCTGTCATGCTTGGTTTTGCTCCGAAAGCAGTTGCCACTATCGCAGACATGACTGCCGCACTTTGAGAAGTCCCCGATTTAATTGCCAGTCCACCACTGGGAGTAAGACCCAAAAACGCCCTTCCATACTCTGCAAACGTAATGTGACTCCCATAATTAGAAAAATCGGAGTGTGATTTATCTATCTCCACTGAAGCCACATTTATCACTGACTCAAAGGCTGCCGGATATTGATCTAAATCCGACCCCGAGTTCCCCGCAGAGGTCACCACAATGGCCCCTTTTGAGATAGCGTAGGCCACGGCATCTTTGAGCACTTGATTAAATTGAGCATATCCCCAAGAACAATTGATTACCCTTGCACCCATATCGGCCGCATATCGAACTGCAGCAGCCCCATCTAACTGATTACCATTTCCGGCAGCATCTAGAAATTTTACGTTTAGTATTTCAGCCGCATGTGTCAAGCCGGCCAGACTGATTCCATTATTAATTTGCGCTGCAATAATGCCTGCGATATGGGTCCCATGTCCGTAATTGTCATTTGCATTGGCGTTGTCTCGATGGACAGAATAGCCTGAAAAATTATACCCCGACACATCGCCCACATACCCATTCCCATCATTATCACGTCCATTGGCCAATTCTTTTGTATTGGTAAACATAGAAGATTGCAAATCTGCATTGGTTCCATCTACCCCCGAATCAACGACAGCCACTAACACTTTCTCTTTATATTCAATGTCCCTTAGAAAAGCCAAATCAGTCTTAGTCAGATAGTCTTGATAGCGGTAATAGGGGTCATTTACCAAAGCATCGGCATGCACTTTATAGACCGGTTCCGCATATTCCACCTGACCCGATTGACGGTATTGGGCCGCAAGCACCTCAAGATTAGCCTCGTTAGGAAAGGTCACCAACACTTCTTCTGATTGTGCTCCTTGCGCTTGGATGCCCATTTTTTTCCAAGGTAAGGCCCTAACCGAAGTCGCTCCCAATCTAGAATGTACGTTTTCGTGTGTACCGGCTGACAAAATTGAAGAGCTGGCCTTCATTTTGACAATCAGCTGCCCTTCCACATAGTTCTGTTCTGAAGCAACCTCAATGCTCCCGGAAAGAAGCATAAAACACAGCGTCATCAAACCCCATTTTTTCATTGTCATTCCCCTACTGTAATGTAATCCCAATTTTATGAATAGACCCTAATTCTGGATGTTGAGCAAAGGCATATAAAAAAGTCACTCCCTGCATTTTCAAGGCTGTACCTAGAGTAAGAAGAGGTGTCTCAGACACATCCATCAGCCCCCCATTTACAGTAAATTCAGGAATAATTTGCCATTCAACCCCAAGGTTTATACGGTTATTTTCGTGTCCCACAAGTGTCATATCCGCTAAAACTTTTACCCCATAGTCCCCTTTATAGGTCAATCCAAGGTTCACTTCTTGCAACAGCACCTCAGCCGCATGGTGTTTCCAAGCCATTTTTGTATTTCCCATATTTAAAACCGAAGCCCCAACTGTAAATGCTTGATAGTCATAAATTATTCCCGCACCAAACCCCATTCCAGAGGCTGAATCAGTATTAAGCGTATGGATAAAGTAGTCCACCTTGACACCTGTATGAAGCCCTTCAAAAGGCGTATATTGCACTGCAAGGCTGGCCTCGGACTCGATGTCTGAAAATGAACCCAATTGCTTGGCCTGCCCATTTTCTTCGATCGTTTCAGGAATGTCACTTATAAATTTCACAGGTAAGGAAAACCCGATTTGAAAATGTTCATCTAAAGGCATTCCCCCAGACAAACTTGCCACAGCATAAGAAGAATCGAACCAAGAGGCATATCCTGTTGTCACTTCAGGCCCGGTCAAAGCCAAAGAAGCTGGGTTTTTGCAAAGGGTTTCGCTCCCACCCCGATCCGCCGTAATGGCAAACCCTTTTGAAAAAGTTTGAATGCCGCCTAATTCCCCTAAGGATTCTGCAACCGCATTCACGCCTATCAAAAGGCACAAAGCCACTATACCCCCAAATAATCCCCCCCTTTTGTCCACTTGTTTTTCCCCCCGAGCTTATTTATGCCCAGGTTGGGAAATCATGAAACATTATTTATTTTCTATTTTGAACTCGCTAATGTTTCGTTCTTTCAAACTAAACGCAACCCCGATTTTGACCAAGATTTTAGGGCTGTCTTGAAATCCAAACCCATAGCCTTTTTCTTCGATTTGATCTAACGCG
>JAHFDB010000083.1 GCA_023249195.1 bacterium
TAAGCGTTCAGCCAACCCCATCTACTCAGAGTAATTCGTCTGCCTTATAGTGCAAGCCGAGACTGAGATCCAATTTAGCGTAATGCGGCAGAAGCTTTAACAGTGCCTCTTCTGTGGTCGTACGTTTAACCTCAGTCAAGACATATTTTAAGTACTCAAAGGGTTTTAAATGGTTCGCCTTCGCACTCTCAATCAAACTGTAAATCAGTGCCGCCGCTCGGGCGCCCTCATCATTTCCACAGAACAGCCAGTTCTTTCGTCCAATGGCAAAGGGACGAATGGCATTTTCTACCGCATTGTTATCAATGTCGAGGTATCCTTCTTTGAGATAACAGGTCAGCTCCGCCCAGTTGTTGAGACTATAAGCCAGCGCCTTGCCCAGAAGCCCCTTCGGCGGAGCCTTGGGCGAGAGATCATCCATCCAGGATTTCAGTTTACAGAGAATCGGCGCTGCCTCTTTCACTCGCTTCTGTTTAATCGCCTCATAGTCGATCGGCACTCCCGCCGCCAGGTCTTTCTCCTTCTGTTCTCGGATTTCCTTTTCGATGGTGTAGAGCGCCTTGATCTCCTTCAAGGCATGGTTCCCATTCGCATGCTTCTTCTGGACCTTCACAATACTCGCAAACTTCCGCCGCGCATGGGCCATACACCCCACCGAGATGCGCTCCTTATTCTGAAACAGCGCATCATAGCCCGAATACGCATCCGATTGGATATAGCCCCTAAAATCCTTCAAATAATCCCGCGCACAGGCCCCTGCCCGATTGTCATGGTAGTCATACATGACCAAATGCTCAAACGAATTCAGATACACCCACATATACGCCTTTTGAACCTGGGCGTCATCTGGCTTTACTTCTCTTGCTTCTCCTGTCTTTGCCTTCCCGTTTTTATGCGTCAGCACCGATACCGGCGTCTCGTCCGCATGGACATACCCATCCTTCAGAATCTCTTTTTGCAGAACAGCCCCCAGGGGGCGCAATACCTCTGCACATTTCAACACCCATCCACACAAAGTGTTTCTCGGCAGATTCACTTCCAAATCCCTCCAGATCATTTCCTGCCGGTAGAGCGGCAGATGATAACAATACTTCTGAACCAACACATGCGCCAACAATCCGGGATTGGCGATACTCTTTGGAATGACCTGCTCCGGAACCGGTGCCAGTTTAACCCCATACTCTTCCCGCTCACGGCAGGCATATTGAAACCGTACATGTTGGATCACATAAACTTTGGCCGGGATGATCTCCAAGGTCTCGGTGATCACTTCCCCAATCTTAACAAACATGAACCCCTCGGGCGCAATCAATTCCGATTCCGGCAAAGCATATTCAACGCGAACCCGCTCCAGGTAATCCGGCAATGCTTTGCGTCCGGGAACGCCGCCTTTCTTCTTGCGCGTATAGGTAATCGTCTCCACCTCAGCCGAATCTTCCTGATCTTCATCCGTGCCAGAATCAGGAGCCTTGTCTTCATCAAAGGCATCCACCAGAGGATCGGCCGGATCCACATGGCGCTCGCTCGAACGGCCAAAGTAGGCGGCATTCAGTCGCTTTACCTCCTCGGTTAGAAGTGCGATCTCCGATTTGTATCCTGCAATTTCCTCGTCTTTAACATAGATGATGCCCTCTAAAGCCTCAATAATTTTCAGTGGGTCTTTTGATTCAGAAGACACTTTTTACCTTATGATTTACTTGGCTTATTATATCGCAATAAAATACATAAACACAAGCATTTGCAAGGCTTTCAGACAAATAAATTTATCTAAAAAAGACTGCTTTGATGCCATTTCCAATCCTCTATAGGTTCAGACCTCACTGTACTCCAATTTCTTCGGCATTTTGAGCTTTTTGATATCCACGCCCGCAAGCAAGCCCTGAAGCTCCAGTAAGCTTATGGCGCACAATCGCTCCTTGGAATCCAGCAAAATAAAGCGTCCTCTCTCCAATCTTTTGTAAAACAGAACAAAACCATTGCGATCAAAGTAAAGCATTTTGATCTTGTTCCTCCCCCGATTGTAAAACACAAACCAACTTCCTCCCGCCGGGTTTTCTCCATACTCACCACTGACCAGAAGCGATAGCGCATCAATACTTTTACGCATGTCGATGGGACAACTGGCCAGGTAAATAGAGTTGGCCTCTCTTAGCATGTCGGGATCCTCATTACAACTCCATGGGGGAGTTGGATTTCGATAAAATCAGACTCCGCTTTTTGGGGTTCAGGCAAAACATCCGCCAGGGGTAAAGACATCGGGATAAAACTCATCCGTGACTTCCCTTTGGATTTCGGCTGCTTGTAGCAGGGCTTAATCAGCCCCTGGGCCATTAATTTTGTACGCTGCCGGATGAAATAGCCCCGGCTGATCCCTTTGGATTTGCAATACTCCACCTGGCTTAAGTCCGACTCTTCCCACTCTTGTGATATTTTAAGCCAATTGCTTGGCGTTGCTTCTGTTACAGGCATTTTTACTCCGGTTGGTTTTATTCAACCGGAAGTTTCTCATATCCTTTATTGCGCCGTTAGATGGGGTTTGATGAACGCATACATTGCAAAAGGAGAATCATTTTTACCATATCCAAGATCCTTAAAAATTTCCTTTGGCACGTCTGGATCTGAAAGATAATACTGCCCACCATCTAATTTTGGTATAAGTGGGCCATCATGATCACCTATTTGTGCGCCATAGGGATAGTAGGCTAAATATAATGGAAAATCCTCACCAGGATCAAGTTTGTCAACAATTCTTGAAAACTCAGGTTCAACTTTGACAATTCGCTCACGAACATTTTTCCAGTATGTTTTGACCAATCCCTGTCTCTCGTCAGTAGTAGTAAACATATAATAGCCTTATTTGATTGTTAAAAATACCAATTAATTATTGCGTTAAATAATCAGATTTATTTCACTATGTTATTCAACTGAATTATTATCTCCTACCAATGAGAACAAAGCAATGATCTAATGGAAACATAAGAATCTATTTTTATAAAAGGCAAGATGCAAAACGGGAGAATGCAAATGAGTCAAGACCAAAATAGCAATAAAAATGGAAGTACCAAATTTACAATGATTCAACGATTTGATCATCCAAATCAAAAAACGATTTTCCGCTTCATTAAAAACGATACCATCGTCGAAAAAACAGTAAATGAGATTTTTGCAGATCGCTTGCTCATCAAAAAATTAAGACCCGAAGACGCCATAATCATTGGCTTTGTCTTAGCTAAGGAGCAGATACGTGATGATCTGAAAACTGCTTTAGAGGCAAGTATGGAATTGTAAAGGAGCGGCAAAATGGCACAAAGAATTTTAAGCAATGTTGAGATCAGAGTTTCTTGTTCTGAGTTTATTCGCCTTTTTTGGCAATAGAGGCTAAGGAATTTAATCGTCATTTGAACGCCCACATTAACTCTATTTTAAAGCAGTATTATCAAGGCAATTTTTCTCAAATCAAACAGTTGAGGCCTTCCGCCAGGCTTATCAAGGCCATTCTTTCGCAACAAAAAGCACGGATTGTTATTTACCCGTACAAAGCGATATTAAACTTTATGCCGAGTATTGACCCGCTAGATATTGCAAAGGAGATTGAAGCAGCGATTACCTGTTATGTCATCGCCATATTGAGCGATAAGAGTGATCACACCCAAAAGTCGAGGGAATTAGCCCAAGAGATTTTAACTCACCTTACGGCTTGGGAACGTCAATCAAAATTATTTGACGAATGTGAGGTCGAGCTTGAGGCTAAAAATGATGAGGAGGAATAATGAAACAATATGACCCGATTCCAAAAAATACAGACCCGCTTGTTTATCTTCGGATTCCTTGCTCGATATTGGAAGACCTGAAGCTACGGGCAGCAGAAAATGGGGCTGATCTGATGTTTGAAATATCAAGACGCCTGGCACGCAGCCTGGAGCGCGATTTT
>JAHFDB010000040.1 GCA_023249195.1 bacterium
GGGCTGTCTTAAGCATGGCTTTAGGGCTTTCTATCTTAGCCTCTTTTACACTGCCTCTCAGTACCTTTTTAGGGGCTTTTATGACCATTTTATTGGTATTTGGTATTGTGAAAAAAATGGGCCGTTTTTTCATCACCCATTTTGTGCTCGCCGGCGTGATGATTAATGCATTTTTCTCCTCATTAACCCTTCTTATTTTATTTTTATCTGATACCCGATTAAGAGGCATGATGGTCTGGTTAATGGGTGATCTTGGCCATACGCCCGCATCCACACTCATTTGGCTTTTCCCTATGGCTGGAATCGGGGTTGTTTTACTTTGGCGTGAGGCCTATTGCCTGAATATTCTTTCTTTAGGCGATGAACAAGCACTCTCTTTAGGCATTCCCGTTTCCCGTTTTCGAACCCGCATTTTTTTCTATGCCTCCACACTCACAGGCATTGCCATTGCAGGAGGCGGCATTATTGGATTTGTGGGTTTGGTTATCCCCCACTGTTTACGCCTAATTTTAAGACAAGATTATCGAATATTGCTGCCAACCTCATGCCTTGCAGGGGGGGCCTTTTTGATGGCCGCAGATACCTTGTCGCGCATTATTTTGACCGACACCGAGCTGCCCGTAGGGGTCCTTACTTCCATGCTGGGAGCCCCCTTCTTTCTCTGGCTTTTGATGAAGGAACGACGCCGGTGATACGCGTTGAAAATCTGTATTTTGCCTATGAACAGTATTCTATACTCAGTGATATCTCATTTCATGTCGAAACAGGAGATATCGTCGTCATTTTGGGAAAAAACGGGTCTGGAAAAAGTACGTTATTAAAGCTTTTAGCCCACCTGTTATCACCTAGAACCGGCAGAATCTGCTACGAACCCTATGACACCTTTGCCAAACATGTCGCTTGGCTTGGGCCAGAATATCTAACCGATATCTATTTTACTGTAGAAGAAATTGTTGAAATGGGTCAATTTCCCCATCACACAAAACAGGCTTATTCTTTTCTATCTGAATTCAAACTTGAGGCCCTAAAAAACACCCTCTTTTCAAAACTCAGCTCTGGAGAACAACAACGCACCATGCTGGCAAAAACATTTACTCAAGACACCCCCATCATGCTTTTAGATGAACCTTTTGAACACCTTGATCTGGAGCATCAAATTGAGCTTAGACAAAGACTTTTAAGCTGTAAAAAAACCACCCTTTTCAGTTCCCATGACCTAAACCTGTCCCTTTCCTTTGCCACAAAAGTCATGTGTTTATGTGATGGAAAAATTCAGGCCTTTGGAAACCCTGTTGAGGTCCTTACAAAAGAAGTGTTATACAAAACCTATCACACCCATTTTGAAATTGAAAAAACAGACACTCAAGTAAGACTATTTACGGGTTCAAACCCTTAGGGAAGAGCGCCTTTTGGAAGACTCACAGTAAACACACTGCCTTCGCCCAAAATGCTTTTAACTTCTATTTTTCCCTTATGACGTTTCACAATCCACTGTGAAATAGCTAGCCCTAAACCCATGCCACCCTTGGTATTTTCGTCGACACGATAAAAGGCATTAAAAATTTTTTTTTGCTTCTTTTTTTCAATACCAACCCCATTATCTTTAACCTCAAAAACAAGCAATTTGGGGGTCTCTGCTAGGGTGAGCGTAATGAGGCCATTTTCCGGGGTGTTTTTTGCAGCGTTTTCAACAAGATTATTAACCACTTGACGAAGACGATCCTGGTCTCCGATAAGGGTGGCATTGTTGGGAAGAGTAAGCGTCATTTTTTTGTGTGGATACAGCGTTTTAATGGTGGAGGCCGATTCGGCAACCAGCTCCCCAAAATCGAAGGACTTTTTTTTGAGAATTTCTGTTCCAGATTGACTTCGAAAAACAAAGAGTAAATTTGAGACAAGACGACTCATCCAATCTGCCTCATTTTGGATCAGAGCCAATGTAGTGCGGTAGTCCTCTTCGGTATGCGGGTGTCTTAAAGCAACTTCAGAATGACCCAAAATAATAGCAAGAGGAGTTCTGAGTTCATGTGAGGCAAAACTAAGAAAAAGTTTTTGATTTTGAAGGATATTCACATTGACCAGCGTATGAATGCCAATTCCTAAAATAATCACAGTTCCACACATGACAATAATCATAAGATCACGAAGCCGCGTAAGATTGTGATAGGTTTGAGTAATCGGAATAGCGACAATGATATAGCCCCAAATATGTCGATTGACAATGAGTTTATCTTGATAGCATTTAAGACGAAGACCATCTGAAAAATGCACGTCCTGCAACAAATTATCCTGACCTTTTTGATAGGGCAGATCATTGGTCATTAAACTAGGGCTTTTGGCCAACAAATGTCCCTTTCTATCCATAAATTGAACTAAAACACTCCCCGAAATAAATTCATTATGAGTGGCTGAATAAATAAAAGACGCGGGATTGTCTCTGAACGCTGCCGGATTTTCCGCAATGGCAAGTGAAATGTTATCTGACCAATTAATAAGCCTAATTTCAAGGCTTTCTACGGTGCCTTTTTTAAAATAATAGAATAAAATAGTAGTCGATAAAATAAGGATAAAAGTCAGAAAGAGCATCATCCATAAACTTAACCTTATCCGCATAGTTGGTATCCGATACCGTGAAAAGTATGAATGAGAGGCTTGGAAAATTTTTTATCAATTTTGTCTCTAAGATAATTAATATACACTTCGACAATGTTGCTTTCTGGACTAAAATCATAGCCCCAGACACTTTCCAACAACAGTGGTTTAGACAGCACTTTATGGCTATTTTCCATAAGAAACTTAAGCAGTCTAAATTCAGTAGCGGAAAGCTTAATATCGATGCCCGAGCGGACCACCTTAAATGAGCTCGGATCAATGGACAAGTCTTCAATGATAAGGATATCGCTTTTCCCTTTTTCTTGACGCCGTTTCACCGCTCGAATTCGGGCAAGAAGTTCTGAAAATGAAAAAGGTTTTGTCATATAGTCATCCGCTCCGGAATCGAGACCTAGAATACGGTCTTCCACAGTATCTTTCGCTGTAAGCATAATAATATAAGGGCTCACATGAGCCGCTCGAATGTGTTTGCACACAGCAATACCATCCAACTTGGGAAGACGAATATCCAGAATAATAAAGTCAAAGTTTCCTTCTAATGCCATATGAAGACCGTCTTCTCCGTTAGAAGCCGAGTCAACCGTATAGCCTTCGCTTTTGAGTCCAGGCTTGATAAAACTGGTGATTTTCTTTTCGTCTTCGATCAGAAGGATTTTCATGAGTAAGGGTATTGTACTACTGCAAGACAAAAAAAAAGAGAGCTCTTTTCAGAACTCTCTTTTTTACTTAACTTGAATACAATCTACTTTGCAGCGTCAGCTTTAGAAGCTTCAACTTTAGAGTCAGCTTTCTTAGCAACCTTGGCTTTTTTAGCCGCTTTTTTGTCAGCTTTAGCATCAGTCTTAGGAGCCTCTACTTTCGCAGCGTCTACCTTAGGAGCTTCAACTTTAGCATCAGATTTCTTAGAAACCTTTGCTTTCTTGTCAGCCTTAGGAGCCTCTGCTTTCGCAGCCTCTACCTTAGGAGCTTCAACCTTAGCAGCAGGTTTTTTAGCTTCTACCTTAGCCTTAGGGGCTTCAGCAGAAACAACAGTAGCCATAAATAATACAGCTAGGATTGTTGATAATGTTTTCATGTTTTGTTCACCGCCTTCTGTTTTAAAATATGTTTATCTTCAAGTTCGAGAATGAGTATAGCGCTTTCAAGCTAAGAAGAAGCTTAATAAAAAATTAGAAAATCCTTAGAGAAAATTGAGCAAAAGCGAAAAAAAATAGAAAATAATGGGTGAGGTGTATATAATAGCCCTATTAAAAACAGGAAGAAGGGATCGGTTATGGCATCAGATATGCATTCGTTTGATATTGGATCAAAAATTGACTATCAAGAGATGGACAATGCGATCAATCAAACCAACAAAGAAGTGGAAACCCGTTACGACTTAAAAGACGCTGAAAGCGAAATAGACTTTAACAAAACCGATCACAAACTCAACTTTCAGGCAAAAGACGAGTTTAAACTTAAGGCTGTTATAGAAATTTTTAAGCAAAAATTAATTAAACGACAGATTTCTCCAAAGGCACTCATGCCTGGTGAAATAAAAGCTGCTTTAGGTGGAACGGCAAAACAGGAAATTAAACTCCAACAAGGCATTCCAAAAGACAAGGCCAAAGACATTGTGAAAGATATTAAAGACACAGGGTTGAAGGTCCAAACTCAAATTCAAGATGATCAAATTCGAGTGAGCTCGAAAAAAATTGATGATCTTCAAGCCATTATGGCAGCCTTAAAGGACAAGGACTATGGCATTCATGCCCAGTTTTTGAATTATAGGTAACTCATGGCGTCTCCCAAAACTGTCTTTATTGAAACCTATGGCTGCCAGATGAACGTGAGTGATTCTGAGCTTATTAAGGCCATTTTATCCAAGGAAGGCTATTCATTTGTTCCCACTGAATATGAGGCCGATATTGTAATGTTAAATACATGTTCGGTGCGTGAAAATGCCAATCAAAAAGTATATTCACGCATTTATGAAATTCGAAGCCGAAGAAAAAACAACCCTGTTTTAGTGGGAATCCTAGGTTGCATGGCCACAAATTTCAAAACCGCCTTATTGGAAGATGCTAAACTTAAAATTGACTTTATTGCAGGCCCAGATAGCTATAAGCAGTTGCCCCACCTGATTCAAGACATAGGTGGAAAAGGACCCAAACCCTTTGATGTAACCTTGTCTGAATTTGAGACCTATTCGGATGTCTATCCGTTGCGCGAAGGTGGCGTCAATGCTTGGGTGTCGATTATGAGAGGGTGTAATAACTTTTGCACGTTTTGTGTCGTGCCCTATACCCGAGGCCGTGAACGAAGCCGAGATCCTCATAATATTGTGGATGAGATCAAACAGATTGTGGCACAAGGGATTTCCCAGGTCACTTTATTGGGACAAAATGTAAATTCCTATCGCCATGACGACACCGACTTTACAGAATTAATGCGTATGGTCAGTGATGTCCCCGGGGTGAAGCGCATTCGATACACGTCACCTCATCCTAAAGATTATCCTAGGAAACTGCTCAATTTAATGGCAGAACGACACAATATTTGCAAACAAATACACATTCCTTTACAGGCTGGAAATAGCCGTGTTTTAGATAAAATGAACCGCACATATACCAAAGAAGAGTTTTTAGAATTGGCAGAAGAAATGAAGATGATTATGCCAAACATTTCTCTTTCAACCGATATTATTGTAGGTTTTCCTACTGAAACGGCTGAAGAATTTGAAGAGACTTTGGAAGTCATAAAAAAAGTAAGGTTTAGCCAGGCGTTCACATTCAAATATTCACCCCGCAAAAACACCTTAGCGATGAAAAAATTTGCTGATGATGTTCCTGAAGAAGAAAAAGCCAGGCGTCTTACAGCCTTGGTTGAGTTGCAACGCCCCATTTCTTTAGAGCTTAATTTAGAACAAGTAGGACACGTTCAAACTGTCTTAATTGAAGAAGAAGGCACTAAAAAGTCTGAAGAAGATTTCAAGGCTCGAAATGAAGCAAATACAATTGTCATTTTACCTAAGGGACCCTACACCAAGGGGGACTATATTCAGGTAGAAATTACAGGGGCTACTTCATCGGTTTTAATAGCAAAACCACTTTATCAAAAGACAGAGGGGGTATTGTGATGAATAGATATCTTTGTCTCGTTTTTATAATTTCTGTTCTTTTTTTGAGAGGTTCCGTGATACATGCCCAAGTCTTTTCTCTTGATTTACCGACAAACCCTATGAATCCGGGGTTTAATAACCAATTGACCTTAAATGGTAATTTTCAAAATGGAAATACAGTTCTCAGCGATGCGACCACTGCCTTTAGAACCGATTATCTGGATCAAAATTTCAGAATAACACTGGAACTTAATTATGAACACGGAACCAACACAGGGGTTCAGTACGCACACAATGGACAATCGCTTATTCGATGTCTAGAGGGAATACCATCCACTCGATTTGAGTTGGAAGGAGTCGTTTCAACCCAATATGACGCGATTCTTCAGTTGGACAATCGATTTATCTATGGGGCTGGGGTTCGTATCAATCTGTTCGGCATTCAAGACAGCCAAGTGACTACAAACCTGACCTATGGACTAGGCCTTATCTCGGATACAGAAACCAACACCAATATGCCCCAAACCTCTTCTATTCGGATTGTCAACTACATCGCCTTCCTTTGGAATATTACCCCTACCATTACCCTAAATACAACAACACGGTCTCGAATAAGCCTTCAAAACAGCAGCGATCATTTAGAAGATTTTATTGGAAAAATATCCATTCCACTTCTCGCGCAATTTACACTCAATTTAGAACTTGATCTAAACTACGACTCTGAACCTGCGCCAGGTGTCAAAAAGTGGGATACCCAGTTTATCAATGGCCTAACCTGGAGTTTTTAAGCGCTAAACACTTACCCTTTTTTAGGTCCCACAAATAAGAATTATATCGCCAAAAGAACACAGGCCCTCAAGGGTGCAGGATACCCCTCTACGGTGAGCGTGGGCTGATGGGGATCTAAAAAATCTATCAACGATTGCGTGTCTACCCATTCTGTCTGGCGCTGTTCGTCCCCCGTTGTCGCCTCAACATAAAGGGTGTCACACTGTTTAAACCCTGCTTTATGGGCCCAATTTTTCAGGGTTTTCAGGGTCGGAATAAAGTGTACATTAGGCATTTTGGCATATCTCGGATAGGGACACAAAGCCACCTCCCCTTCCCCTTCAATAATCAGCGTTTCAACCAACACAGTTCCCCCTTTTTTTATAAGTGACTTCAACTGCTTCAACATCTCGACAGGTGAACGTGAGTGATATAAAACACCCAAACAAAACACCACATCAAACCACGGGTTAAATGGCAAGGTTTGCTCTAAAGAAAGGGGTAAAAAATAGGTGTTGGGGGCTTGTAAATACTGTTGCAAGGCTTGAAACTGGAAATAAAACAGGTTCATAGGATCAATCCCCAAGCAAAATTGCGGAGACTGAGCCGCCATGCGAAACATGTAATAGCCTGAATTACAGCCCACATCCAGCACCTTTTTCTGGTGCAAAGAAGGCACCCCATGAGAGAGCCTATTCCATTTGATATCCGAACGCCATTCGGCATCCAAATCTTGCCCAAAAAATCGAAATGGACCTTTTCTCCAAGGTCTCAACAACTGCCAAGAATGGTGCAAAGCCTGTCGTTCTGAGTCTAATAAAACCTTGCCCTTAGCCTCCACCCACGGGGATTCGAAAGTGACATGCTCGGCCCTTACATCAGGCAAACTCAAATAGCCCTCTAAATAGCGTCGTGAGTTAGGATTGTCAAAACTTGCCACAACGTCATCTAAAGACCTAATAAGAGGCTTTAGATCTGCCGAAAGGGGGAAATGAGCCAGTCTATCTAAAACTTCGGCATTTGTCTTTCTAAGAAGGTCTGAGGGCTTTTCTATTTCCATCCACAGCAATAGGCAACCAAATTCAAAACACCTACTCCCGACATTCCCTTCACCCGATATCCAGAAGCCGTTGAATAATGCATCATGCTGGCCACATCCAAATGTACCCAAGGAACATCATTTACAAATTCTTCTAAAAATTTTGCCCCATAACAGGTCCCGCCTAAACGATTTTCTGACGCATTCGCGAGATCCGCTACTTCAGATTTCATATACTCTTTATACTCATCAAATAAAGGCAAGGGCCATAGCTTTTCACCCGTAATTTCACTAATCGCCAAAAAGCTATTAATCAAGGTCTCATCATTGCCCAAAATAGCAGCGGCTACATCACCCAAGGCCACACTGCAGGCACCCGTTAATGTCGCAATATCCACCATTTCTTTCACATTCAATGTAAGGGCATAACAGAGGGCATCTGCCAAAACCAAGCGACCTTCTGCATCGGTATTGATAATTTCAATAGTTTTACCATTCATTGCAGAGACAACATCTCCAGGTCGTTGAGCATTTCCTGAGCACATGTTTTCAGTTAAAGCCATCACCGCCACCACATTTTGAGCAGGCTTTAATTTTGCAACCGCCGACATCGTTGCCAAAACTGCAGCCGCCCCGCTCATATCACCCTTCATTTCACTCATCTTGGCGGATGGTTTAATCGAAATACCACCCGTATCAAAAGTCACCCCTTTACCAATAAGCCCCAAGGCCTTTTTACCTTTTTGAGGCAAATATTTCAAAACCAACATATAAGGTGGTTCAATAGAGCCCTGAGCCACACCTAAAAAGGCATTCATTCCTAAGGCATGTGCCTTTTTAGAGTCAATAATCTCAATGGCAACACCTGATTTTTTATCAAATAACCCTTTAGCAAAATCAACAAAGATCTGAGGTGTTAAATCATTCGGAGCCATATTCGCCAAATCACGGGCCAAATTTACAGCATTACCCACAACACATCCCCGTGAAACTCCATGTTCAAACTTTGAAAAGGAAGCCGACTCAAACACCAAAACAACCTCTTGAACCGCGTGCTTATCCTCTTGATTTTGGGTGCGATAATGATCAAAACAATAGGCGCCCATCTCAAGACCCTCGGCCAACGCTTGACCCGCCATTTCTGGAGCCACCTCAGAAAAATCATCAAAAATCATCACTATTTTCTTACATCGGAGTCTTTCAGCCTGCTTAATAACCTCCGCAGCGGCATGACGCAGCGTATCCACATCTAAATTATCTTTATCGCCCAAACCAAAAACAAGGCCCCACTCTGGCGATTTTTCACCCGCAGAAAGCACAAAGGTTTCTTTAGACTTCCCTTTAAACACTTTCTTTTTTTGGATAGCAGAAATCTGACCTCCAAACAATGTGTTCACGGCCTCTGTAGAAGACATCAACTGAGTCGTTTTTTCAAAAACACCTACGGCCACACACTCTAAAGACTGAGCTAGAACTTGTTTTTTAACAGCTTTGATAATCATGGTTGCTCCTTTTTGTTATTCCTAATTTTACTCTAACAAAGACCCACTTTTGGCCCAATTATCGCGGGGCACTTCATCAATCACGACATAGGTAGCCGCCTCAGGCTTTCCGGCTATCCGCTTCAAAGAATCGGTCACTTCTGCAACCAATTGTTCTTTTTGTTCTCTGGTTAACGTTCCAGCGACTCTAATGTTCACATAGGGCATGTACGGCTCCTTTTATTTAACAGTTTCCCATTCAAAAACACGTTCTTGAAAGTCAAAAATGGACAGTTTCAAGGCCTTTGGGGTCCCAGACACAGGAAAGGTCAACAGACCTATGCGAGAAAACTCGGTTTCTTTGAGGGGTTTCCATCTCCCGGCCGAATAGGCTAAATTTTTGTCATCTACCAACAAGGCCACTTTGGTTAAATCAATACCCAAGGCGGTTTTATTTTGAGTAGAATCCAATTGAATTTGAAACGAAATCCACTGATCCGGCTTCAACTTCACAGGCTTCACTTCTATTCTCATGTAATTTTCAACACTGATAATTTTAGGAAGAGAAAGCTTTACCTCTTTTAACTTTCCGACAACCACCACACCACCCCAAATAAGCAAACCCAAAATGGGGGGAACAAACAAAAGCCTTAATTTTTTTTTATTTTGAAACATAGGCCACTTCTGAAGAAACCGGTTTTCCCAAAAACGCCAACATGTCGACAATGTGGGTAAATTTCTCTCTGGGTTTTCCCAATTCAACCCCACGCCTTAGCTCTTCTGCATCCAGTTTTTTCCAGTCATCAAAACTCACAACAGCCACATGTCGTGAGGAAAGCAAACTTAAAACAGACTCGGTATGGGGATTAACACAGGGCGTTAAATGCGCCATATCCGCCAATAATGCCTCTACTGTAGCCGCACCATCGGGCTTGTTACTGCCCAAAACACCACTGGGACCTCGCTTGATCCATCCTGAACAATAAAGCCCAGGAACCACAGCGCCATTTTCAGTAATGCGTCCCCCTTGGTTGGGAAAAACACCCTTTCGCTCTTCAAAAGGAACCCCCGGAATCGATACGCCTTTATACCCGACTGAACGCAACACCATCTGGCAGGACAGGGTTTCGGTTTCACCCGTTCCCACTGCTTTTTGGTTGCCCGCTTCACCCTCAAGACGATTTTTTTCAACAACAATGGACTCTACTTTTCCATTACCCAAAATCGCCACGGGACTTGCAAAATATTTCACCACTATTTTTTTAGATTTTCCATGCAAAGGCCGAGGCGCAAATTCTCTCAAAACAGCCACATTTTTTCTGGCCTTATTATTAGAGGGTTCGTCCAGCTCTTGCTGGCTGGCAGCATTCAATTCAATATCGGCAGGATTGACAAAAATATCGCAATCTTCCAGTTCTCCCAGTTCTTTAATTTCAAGCTCGGTAAAAGCCGATTGAACAGGGCCGCGTCGACCAACAAGCACAATTTCTTTCACACGACTCTTCGCCAAAGCGTGAAGCGCATGCTCGGTAATATCAGAGACTTTAAGCTCCGCAGGCGTTTTGGCTAAAATTCTAGCCACATCAATAGCCACGTTCCCTTGACCTATAATCACAATACGCTCTGCATTCAAATCAAAAGAATGTGCCTGGTGATCAGGATGCCCGTTATACCAGCCCACAAACGCCGTCGCTGTTTCACTTCCGGGAAGATCCTCGCCTTCAATACCCAGCCTTCGATCCGTCTCAGCTCCACATGTAAAAACCACCGCATCATAATGCAGTTTCAGTTCTTCCACAGTAAGATCTTGACCCACTTTGACATTCCCAAAAAAAGAAAACCCTGGAGTTAAAGCTACTTTTTCATAATACTTTCCCACTGTTTTCATTTGTTGATGATCCGGCGCAACACCACCACGAAGCAATCCGTATGGGGTCGGCAACCGATCAAAAGCGTCTACTACAACAGGAATTTTTGCTCGAAATAATGAATCTGCAACATAAAACCCGCTAGGACCAGCACCCACAATAGCCACGCGAAGAGGGCGTGATTCTGTACCTAATACTGACATAAAACACTCTCCTTAAAAGAATTAAAAACAGAGTGTTCAATTATGCGTTTTTGAACGGTGAAAGGCAAGGGTTGAAAGCTATTCAATCATTTGGATAAAGTTTTTCATAGATAGCCTTAGCAGCGGCTGTCAACATCTCTAACATCTTAGGGGGAAGATTCTCTGGAAAGAAAGCACCAACTTCTAAAGCATTCATACTAGCTGACGACATATAAGACTTCAATAGATGAAGATTGTGAGTTTTAGCATACCCACTTATACCCCCAATCAGATCAGCAGAATCCCCCCCTAATTGCCAGCCATCCATAGCCGCAAAGGCTTGAACATAATAAATTTGACGCGATAAATTTTCATCGATTAACCCCTGACAAAATCCGTCCAGTTTTCTACGTAGCATGTCATCAAGCTTATCCTTAGTCGTTAACAACGATAACTGCAACTGATAAAACATAAAATTACATATGGTTTGTTTTGAAAAACGATAGCCTTTTTTTCCCTTTAATATCTGAATACTCTCATTCGGTCGCCCATAAAAACAGGTCATTTCCGAATCTTTAGGAATATTTTTAATAGAGATTGCAAGTGAAAAAGGTCCAAAACTACAGTAAAACACATTGAGAAAGCCTTCATTTATATACCAGGAACAAGCCGGATTTTGACTCTGAATATCCTTTTCTGTAGGAATTAATAAATAGCCTTGCTTTCGCACGTCTGTTCTATAAGCAGCATGGGTGTCTATACACTCATACCGAAGCCCCTTCTCTTTACACTGCCGCCATATATCCGACTCAGTCAGGTCTGATTTAATCAGACCACCATAAAAAACAGCAACCACTCTTCCAGGAGGAATCGCTTGTGTTGCAAACAACCCCATACCACAATGAGGTGCAGACCTTATCTCTCCTGGAAATCGGGGGTTTTGAACAAATGCATCTATGGCCCTGCACATAAACAAAACCTGTGCAGGTGGAATTTCTTGAACCAATTGAATATCCAACAAAGCCGGCACCATAAGGAGTTTCAAATGAGCCACAGGATGTGTTTGCAACTCTGGAAGTATCGAAATTTTATAGAGCTCCTCGAAAACTCTTGTATTTACTGGGGATCCCTTTGTGCCAGCAAAAAGAAGTCCTAGGGGAGTCACCCCAGCATTGTCTGGGAGAGTAATGTCCCCGCCGTGTTTTAGTAAAAGGGCTACTATTTTGCTTGATGTTGCTATCTTTTGATCATTACCGTCTTGACAGTCCTGAAATAATTTAGAAAAGGCTCTATGTACCGCTGTTTTTCCAGATTGCTGAGGTTGTTCGTTGATATATGGAATGAATTTTGTTTCAAAAGTCTCTGGAGAAAGAGCACCTGATAAAATGTTCTCTCGGAACTTTTTTCTTTCAGATAGAGGGGGCGAAAAGGCTACCGTTTTGTAAAAATGAATCAAGGGAAAGTCTCCTTACATACTGAGATTCGCTTATTAGGCTAATCCCCTTGAATTCAGAGACTCATTGTAGCGCTTTTTTCCAATTAGTACACGCAATACACTCACACCTTCACGCCTTTCTACCCCTCTAGAGGGTTGAGTCATTTAATGGGCTCATTTTTTGTAGCCTTGAATCTTATCGTTAAGAGGATCCGCACCTGGACCTAGCTTGGCGGATAATAGATTCGCTGTTGCAGGCAACAATTTACCAATAACGATATATGGGGGCAATCGTCTTAATAGCTTTCTGCGTGTAGTTCTCTTTAGACATACTAATATCGTTCCAAACAGACTCATTGTTCTATCCCCATCCGATTTTTTATTAGTTTGGAGTGTCCAACCTCTTGTATACTTTTGAAGTAAGGGAGGGGTTTGGGATAGAGTCAAGCCACGTGCAGCCTCATGTGGATCGGCTTTGAATCTATGGATAAGGGCCTCAACAACAGGCGGGTTGTTAGCTATAGCAGCTAATAATAGAAGCGTTTGACCAGCCGTATTTTTTACCATAAGTATTTTTTGAACGTAATCAAAAGGAAGTGTTCCCAGTAAATCTATAATGGCCGTGTCTTGTTGTTTTGTCAAACGGGACGCCAGACGGGGGTAAAATTGAATGTCCCCTATACATAATCTCTGAATTCGGTCAGGTTTAAGACGCTGGAATATGGCTACAAGATCAGGCAGGTTGTCTTCTATTAAGTAGCTCATGAGAGAACTTGTCCCGTTAGCAGATAAACGCGCTCGAGACGTAGACATCAGTATAGTTTCAACCTGAGTGTTTTCAAGACGTTGTAGTATGTTTGCAAGAGCAGGAGACCCGCGATAGCTAATCCAGTGTGCAACAGTGTTTTCTGAATACCGAATCTTTACAACAAGTAGACTTGCAACTACAGCGGGTTCAAGACGGTTTAGTATGGATGCAAGGGCAGGGAAATTTTTCATTGCCAAGGTATCCAGAAGTACTGTCGTATCTGTATAATTTGTACCCTTCAGAATAATTACAATTTCAGAAGGCTCAAAAGCTTGTAAGATCTCTGGAAGAGTATGTCCCCCATATTCTGCCAATGCAGTGATAACAGAATGGGACAAAGAGCGTTGATTCAGATCAAGAAAATCTCGAATTTTATCGTGATTAAAATGCGTTAATATAGTTTTAAGCGTAGGCCCATTGAACCTTGCCAATATTTTCAATGTAGCATGCTTACTACCAGAGATACTCGAACGAAGTACCGATTCAAGTTGGCGGAGGGTAAGATTCTCTAATAGATTGTATAAACTAGTCGCATGAAACTGCGCCCATAGGTTTGCAACCGATATTCTATACATATTAATACGGTTGTTGATTTTTTTATCACCTGAAAACTTAAGCCAGGTTTCAACTTGACTGCCGTTAAACTTTTTTAATAGGACACTAAGGGTAGGTTCGCTATGTTGTGCCAGCATAATAATAAAGGGCTTGTTATCCGTGGTTACGATTTTGAAAAGGTTGCTAAGGTGCTCAAGCTTAAGGTGTTCTAGTAGTATTTTAAGGGGCTTTACATCGCTCGCTATTTCCTGGTCCAGAAACTCACCCAAGAGTTTTGACGAGCAGTTCGATACCAGGTGACTCAGTAATTTAACAGGTTCAGGAACTGTTTTCCATCTAGGATCAGAAAAGAAAGAAACCAAGTCATCTACAGTAGTTGGCATCACATCTTTAGACCCGAATGCTCTTTCTGGATCTTGCGAAGAGGGAAAAAACCATTTGGCGGAAATATGCTTATGCTGATTATGAGACAACCATCGTGCTTGTGCGAGAGTACTAGTTGAGGGCGAATAGGGGCCCTGTGTAGATAAGACAGCTTCAGTAGGTAAGGCGGTGGCTAAAGCCCCTAATTCCAGCAATAAAGCCCAGGCTTTATCTTGAGCAAGCAGTGGGCAAATCGTGTGTGTGACAAAGGGAATAAAGGGAGCATGGTCTTCGCACACTCTTTTGACGATGGCAATGGATACGACCGAGGAAGCAGCCTCTGGGGCTATTGCAGAGGCAATGGCAAAAGATATCTCATCGGATGCTTCTATTTTTGCACTTAGATATGGGGAGGGAGACACTAGAGCCATAATAAAATCAGAGAGCCTCCAGATTTTGCAATCTGGTATTGGTATATGTTTAGTTTTGACCCCTCAAATTTAGCCCAATTATACCGCCTCCATATAGGAGGCTGTCTAGAGAATTTTCTACGAGGTGTACCTAGAGACCGACCTTTATTCTGAGAACGCGTCGTTAGAATTATGTCACTCCGCTTCCACCCACCCTCCTCTTTGGCCCTTTGTAATTGACACGCGCTAACCAACTCAGGCCTTGAGGCAGATCGACGAACAATGTTCTGATCCGAGGCAATACGTGCTGAAAAATGATATCTGAGTGCAATCTTCTTAATGCATTTCTCTCAGCCTGTT
>JAHFDB010000076.1 GCA_023249195.1 bacterium
GGTTGGACCTTTCTTTGGTGTTTGTTTTTTTGCTGAAACACACAATACCAGAAAGTGTTCTAACCCTTTATATCTCCTTAACTTCCATTCCGTAATCCGTCCAGAATCTTCGACCCCTTTTAGGGGCGGCTTCGCCGTTCTGGACCGATGACTTCATTTCAGTTCCCGATAGCCTGTATCGGGTTTTTCAAACCCTCATGTTGCACTTCGTCCTTGAAGACGGGGACACTTGGTTCGAACCTCTTTTTAGAGAACCGCGTGGTGCGTGTTGAGCTGATTATGGTGGAGGTGACCGGAGTCGAACCGGTGTCCGGAAAAGCTTTTGAAAAGCCCACTACGAGTGTAGTTTCTGATTTAATTTTACCTGAAAAACTCCCAGAAACAGGATTTTTAGAGGCGAGATCTTAAAAGTCTCGCTTTTTTACCTAAGATCAGCGTAAAAAAGCCAGTTGAGTGAGCCAGTGATTACGGCTATCAACATTGCCGTAGACTGTTAAGTTGAAAAAACCGGCTTAATTAAGCGGCTAATGCAACTTGGTTGAAACTGTAGAACTTCGTAGAAGTAGTGTCAGTTGTTTTTTCTGCCTTTTTACGAGGCCGGGCAGCTCCTCGACTCGCGTTCAATCCTAGAGATCTTTCCCGTCGAAACCATTACACCCCCACGGTGTGGCTCTATTTTATACCTGTCTGAGTAGAAAGGCTAGAGTGGCAGGGCTAGATGACAAAATAGGGTTGGCTGTGTAGAGTATAGGTATGCCTATTATTGATATTCAAAATGTGTCTAAATCTTTTAAAGAGGTGCATGCCTCTCAGAATGTGTCTTTGGCCATTGAATCCGGAGAATATGTGGGCATTTTAGGGCCTAATGGGGCTGGAAAAACAACCCTTGTTGAGATGATTGAAGGCATTCAGACTCCAGATTCTGGGACCATTACTATTATGGGAAAAAATTGGAAGGATCACGCTGGGGAATTGAGAAAAAACGTAGGTATTTCTCTGCAAGAAACCCAGTTGATTGATAAGTTGACTGTTATTGAAATTTTGAATTTGTTTGCTAGCTTTTATGGGGAAAAAGAAGCCCGAAGTAGAGAGGTGCTGGCGCAAATTGGATTGGAAGAGAAAAAAAACAGCTCGGGCAGAAGGCCTTTCTGGCGGTCAAAAACAAAAATTGGCCCTGGGATTGGCGTTGCTGAACCGTCCCAGAATTTTGTTGTTAGACGAGCCAACGACGGGGTTAGATCCTAATTCTCGACGAGAGTTGTGGGCGTTGTTAATGGCTTTGAAAAAAGAGGGTTTGACTTTGATTTTGACGACCCACTATATGGAAGAGGCCGAGGTTCTCTGTGATCGCATTGTTATGATTAATCAAGGGCGTATTATCGCAGACGGGTCTTTAGAGGCTATTTTATCTCAATATGGGGGAACTGAGATGATTGTCGAACGCCGTAAGGCCACTCTGGAGGATGTCTTTATTGCCCTTTCTGGAAGGCGGTTGACGGAATGAGACATACGGTGATGTATCAGTTGTTGAGCATGCATTTTAAAAAGTTTTTTCGAGAACCTTCTATTTTGTTTTGGGCGGTGGCTTTTCCGATTGTCATGTCCTGGCTTTTAGGTGTGGCGTTTGAAAAGAAGGCCGAACCTATTCGACATATTGGGATTATTCGAAGTATCGATTCTCAGGGACTAGTGGCTGAACTTCAGTCAAAAACAGAGGCTCAAAAAGGGTTGGTTTCTGGGCGCTTTCTTTTTGAAACGATGACCGAGCCAGAAGCTGTATTACACCTGAAGCGAGGTGAAATTGCTTTGTATCTTTACACCCGTGAAGATGGGCCGGCCGGATATGTTTTTGACCCTAAAAATGCAGAGGCAAAACAGGCCTATTTGTTGTTGGAAAAAGCATGGGCTGAGCAAGAGAGTACCCGTGAGATTCGGCCTTTAACCTCGGTTGGAAATCGGTATATCGATTTTTTGATTCCTGGGTTGATGGCTATGGGGATTTTAAGCTCATGCTTGTGGGGGACGGGATGGGCTTTAATTGACTTGAGAATGAAAAAAATGTTGCGTAGAATGATGGCGACTCCGCTTCAAAAATCCACGTTTTTAATCTCTCAGCTGATGACAAGGGTGGTGTTGTCTGGGTTTGAGATGTGTTTGTTATATGGCTTTGCTCATGCCTATTTTCATGTCACGATCGAGGGCAGTTTTGGAGCTTTTGCACTGTTATTTTTAGCCGGAAATATGGCCTTTAGTGGTATTGCAATTTGCATGGCTTCCCGAGCGAATAATCCGGTGGTCGGCAATGGCTTAATTAATGCGGTGATGATGCCCATGTTGTTTTTGTCTGGGATTTTTTTTAGTTATCATAATTACCCCAATTGGATGATTCCTGTGATTGAAAAATTGCCACTGACCTTATTGGCGGATGGATTGCGCCATGTCATGATTGAAGGGGCAAGTTATGCTCAGGTGGTCGGGCCTGTTCTGTGGCTGACTGCTATCGGGGTGGCTTTTTTTGCTTTGGGGTTAAAGCTTTTTAAATGGTACTAACGGAAGGATTAAAATGACCATTCCTGTGATTCGAGATATTGATCTGCCAGGGTTGCCTTTGTTTAAAACCGGAAAAGTCAGAAATGTATACGAATCTGGTCCAGATCGCTTGTTGATGGTGACTTCAGATCGCATTTCAGCCTTTGATTATATTTTGCCCAATGGGATTCCTCAAAAGGGGCAAGTGTTAACTGAAATTACCCAATTTTGGTGTGAGTATTTGAAAGAGACTGTCCCGAATCATCTGATCAGTACTCGCTTTGAGGATTTTCCCGCAGAGGTTCACCCGTTTCGGGAGATGATCGAGGGGCGGTCGATGTTGGTCAAAAAAACCCAGTTGATTGAGGTGGAATGTGTTGTTCGTGGCTATTTGGCCGGTTCGGGTTGGAAAGAATACCAACAGTCAGGAACGGTTTGCGGCATTCCCCTACCTGCAGGATTAGGCCTCGCGGACCCCCTTCCTGAACCCCTCTTTACGCCTGCCTATAAAGCGCCTCAAGGGGAGCATGATGAAAACATAACCCTGGCTCAAATGGAAACGTTGGTAGGTAAAGAACTTGCTCGGAAGCTGTCACAAATCAGTATTACCCTTTACAAAAAGGGCCGAGAGTATGCTCAAAAAAGAGGCATTATTCTAGCAGATACCAAGTTTGAATTTGGCCTTATTGGCGATGAAATCCTATTGATTGACGAGGTCATGACCCCAGATTCCTCTCGATTTTGGGATGCCAAAACCTATCGTCCGGGTATTTCTCCTCCAAGTTTCGATAAGCAAATTGTGCGAGATTATTTAGAAAGTTGTGGATGGGACAAGTTGCCGCCTGCACCTGTTTTACCTCAAGCCATTGTTGAAAAAACGTCTCAGAAATATCTTGAAATAAAGGCCCGTCTTCAAGGACGAAGTGCAACATGAGGGTTTGAAAAACCCGATACAGGCCATCGGGAACTGAAATGAAGTCATCGGTCCAGAACGGCGAAGCCGCCCCTAAAAGGGGTCGAAGATTCTGGACGGATGACGGAATGGAAGTTAAGGAGATTTAACGGATCTTCCGAAAAAATCTAGCCTCACTTTGAGGCTAGATTTTTCTCAAAGTGTAGCCACGAATAAAAGATATCATATTTTTTGAAATGATTTTGCAATATAGATTTTTCATGGTAATATAGTAGCCACGATGTATATCACAAGAACAAAGAAGAAGGTCGGAACCAAGAATT
>JAHFDB010000041.1 GCA_023249195.1 bacterium
CATTGCTCTCTCAATCTGATTTAGCTAATATTGAATCCCTGTTGAACTCTCGTCCCAAAAAGTGTCTCAACTTTAAATCGCCTTTTGAAGCCTATGTTGCACTTGCTGCTTGAATGTGGGCTTTTCTTATTTTTGAGCCTTGGTATTTTAAAAAGATACTCTGAACTATATTTGATAATAAACTCAGGCAAATCCAACCCTAAAGGGAGGGGATATATTATAAACGACATGCCTGCTTTATTCACCCTAGGCTATGTGTCTGGCGCTCTGTCTTGCCTCATATTAGGACTCTATATTGACCAAAGCAAAACACATCTCTACAGCCATATTCAATTGCTATGGGGTTTTGTTGTTCTCAATATTTTTTGGATAACTCACCTCTGGTTTCAAGCCCATAGAGGAAACGTCCATGATGACCCCGTCAAGTTTATACTAACAGATCGAATCACTCTATGGTTGTTATGTATAGGAATAGTACTATTCCTACTGGCGCAATGACGCCTATGTGGACATCATGGGGAAGATTACTTTCTATTGAGACACCTCAACATCCTTTTAGGAAGAAACCGTTTCTATCTACAAATGGAACTATATTAGCGACGGGCAATCTAAAAAGCTATGGAGACAGCTGCTTATTGTCGAACGGAACAGCATTTTCAATGTTATTTCAAGACAATATTCTTGCCTGGAACCCTCAATCTGGTCGCTTAAAAGTGGAGGCGGGTGTATTGTTAGATCACATCCTACAAAATTTTGTTCCTGAAGGGTGGTTTCTACCTGTAACACCAGGAACAAAATATGTTTCTGTTGGCGGGGCTGTTGCAAATGATATCCACGGTAAAAATCATCATAGGGTAGGCACGTTTGGCCATTTTATCACCTCATTAAAGTTATTGCGGTCAAACGGGGAAGCCATTGTTTGCTCTCCCTCTGCCAATTCAAATCTGTTCCAAGCTACCATTGGAGGACTGGGCCTTACAGGCATTATTGATTGGGTTGAAATTCAGCTAATTCCCATTAAAAGTAGTTTAATGGATGTTGAATGGCTACGCTTTGAAGGTATTCCTGAATTTTTAGAATTGAATACAGCTTCAAGTCATTATGATTACACAGTCTCATGGCTAGATTGTACCTCCTCAAAAAAAGGGAAAGCCTCTGCAAAGGGAATCTATATCAGAGGTCGGCATCATCCCGACCCGTCTTGCCTTTCCATTCACAAAAAACCTTATTTAAAAATTCCTTTTAATTTTCCAGATCTCACCCTAAATAAATATACCATTGGGATGTTCAATAAACTTTACTATCACCACTTTCCAAAACACAAAAAAGGCACCCAACACTACGACCCATTCTTTTATCCATTAGATCAACTTATTGACTGGAATCTAATCTATGGAAAAAGAGGCCTCTATCAATTTCAATGTGTAATTCCATTCAAGCATAGCTTATCAACCTTTCAAACCATGCTCGATATTATTGCAGCCTCTGGACAAGCCTCTTTCTTATCGGTTTTAAAATCATTTGGCTCTATTCCCTCTATAGGGTTACTCTCCTTTCCTGAAGAAGGACTTACGCTATGTCTTGATTTTGCAAATCAGGGAATCAAAACGCTTACGCTCTTAAAACAACTTGATGAGTTAGTTTTAGCCGCAAGGGGGAGACGGTATCCCGCTAAAGATGCTACAATGACTAGGAACCAGTTTAAACAGTTTTATCCAAACTGGAACACGTTTTTAGCTTATAAAGACCCTAAAATCTCTTCGGATTTTTGGGAAAGGGTATCTCCTCAATGACGAATTTAGATCCAGATTTAATACAAACCATTGTTGTTTTAGGGGCTACGTCAGCCATAGCCAAAGCTTTTATTCGACAGTGCTGCAATGCCCAAACAAAGTTTGTTTTAGTAGGTCGAGACGAAGAAGCATTGGATGCTATCAAGTCCGATCTTATCATTCGGAAAGCCCGATCTATTGAAACGATTGTTGCCGACTTAGCAGACTGTTTCCGCGCAAAAGAAACTGTTCAAGCCGTTATGGCCAGGTGTAGCCGTGTCGATCTTCTATTTATTTCTTATGGCATCTTAGGAGACAATGCAGAGGCGCTTAAAGATAACGTTTTGACACAGGAAATTATTACTAGCAATTTTACCAGTGTAGCTTGTCTTTTGTCTGAATTTACACCTATTTTTGAAAAACAAAAAACAGGAAGTATTGCTGTCATCACCTCTGTTGCGGGTGATCGAGGAAGGCAATCTAATTATATTTATGGTTCTGCAAAAGGTGGACTTGCACTATTTCTACAAGGACTACGTCATTATTTGTCAAAATATGGCGTTCATGTTCTAACCATAAAACCAGGATTTGTGGATACTCCAATGACAAGTGCGTTTAAGAAAGGCCTACTTTGGGCTAGTCCGGAAAAAATTGCACGGGGAATCCGTCATGCTCTTTTAAAAAAGAAATCCTCCGTATATTTACCTGGATTTTGGAAATGGATTATGATTATCATCAAATTGGTTCCAGAATCTATATTTCACAAAACAAAGCTTTAATCAAGTCAAACAAAAAAGGAGTCCCTTCCCATGTGGTCACGCTTAAACTCAAAAATTGATATCAAAATTTCAGCTGCAATTTTGATTGTTTTTGCCTCACTTTTCTACGTATTTCTTCCCTCGATCAAGCATCCTCTGCTCCAAGATGATTATGCCATCTACACGTTTTTTTCTGAAGCAGCTTCCCAAGGACACAATCCCTACAATGTACCTTCTAGCTTTAGATCTGAAACAATTAAGCTTTTTCCTACCGTCACGGGACATGGCAACGAAGGAATGGTTGTACAGAGCTATGCGGATAATCTCCCTCTTTTAACTTGGATCTATAAAACAGCCTACATGCTTAGCCCTCTAAAAGGCATTTTTATTTTGACTGCTTTTTTGTATTTTTGCACTATTATTTTGTACCTATTAATTGCTATTTTTGACAAGGAGCTAAGATCTAATACCGTTATTTTTTTAATTTTCATATCATTAAACCCCCTTGTGGCAGCCTGTTCTATTTTGCCCGCAGAAGACAAAAGCATTTTTCTATTTTTTATGGTACTGAGTCTCGCTTATAGAAAAAATTTCCTTGGAACAACACTCATTCTGGCTTTATTTGCGTGTCTCAAAGGACTGGGCATCATAATCTTTCCCTTCTACATTCTTTATGGGCTTACACAGAAAAAAATCACCCTAAAACATGCTTTTGTTCTTGGAACTGTATTTGCTCTTATATTTGGAGCAAGTCACATGCTTTGGTTTCCAGAATGTTTACATTCTTATGCCTGGAGAGGTCTCCGACACCATTCTGTAGCCCACGCCTCATTTTTTATTATACCTAAAATGCTTGGAGTCACTCATCTCGATATCTTTGCAAAAATTTTAATGCTGGGTTCTTTTTTTCTTTTAGGGATTTCTATTCTAAAGAAAAAACTCTCCTTGCAAGACGTTCTTATTTTACCAGTTATATTAAGTATTGTTTTTAATACAGAGCCTAGCTTAGATCGACTTGTTGTAGCTATTTTTGGATTAGCACTAGGTCTCGATTCTCTAGGTATTGTTATTTTATATATCATTGGCTTTTTAATTGTAAAAACCAACTTTAATGGTATGTTATATTCAAACAACTTATTACTTGTACTTATTCCATGGACAGTCACCTGGGGAACAATAGCATCTCTCCTTGTTTGGAAGGTAAAATCAATTATCAGGGCTCCCATTCAGAAGTAATCTAGCCCCCTCTCTATTTTTTTTGCTAAAATATTTTTTTCGCATATACTTAGCAATAGAAGCTGGGGGGGTATTTTATTTTCCCTCTCTTGTCACGTTCCGTATAAGGAGATTACTCAATGATTAAATCAAAGCGATGGATTCCGATTTTGATAGGCGCCCTCTTACTTACTTCGGGGTGCGGCAGTAGTATTTTTAAGGGCCTATTAAAAAATCCCGCTGGATCCTCTTCTGATGCTTCCGCGTTGAAAGAACAGCATGAAAACCGCTCGTCAACCGATACAAATGGGTTTAAAGAAGATAAACTTCAGGCTATTGAGAAATTAAAAGATCCTAAACTCACCACTGAAGATAAAAAAGCCGTCAATGTGGTTCTGGGAGAGTCTATTTTGGCCGAAAAGGGGGTCACGGCTATCGATATCGGAACAAAGCTTGCTGATCTAAGCACCTCTAGCAATAAAACAGCCTCAGAAAATGCTAAAAATGCCTTTTCGCTTTTACGTGATTCTCTGTCTGACAAAGTCACTTCATCTGACCTTCGGCAAGCCGCAAAAGCTTTTGATAATGCTACCGCCAGTGACAATACAAAGTCTGATGCGCAACTTCAAAAAGGCGTGACCAATGCCTTGTTGATTGTAGATAAGGTCAACACCGTTTTTACGGTCAAGGATGATGGGGGGGTCGATCTCAAAAATGGTCAAACCGTCAAGGACAGCTTGAGCAAAGTTCTTGAAAGAGATCCCTCTGGAAATAGCATTGTTGACTACGCCTCACACGCGAATGATGGTTTTCAAAATTCTTTAAATGGAGACTCCAAGGATCAAGCAGAGAAACTCACGACCAAGACACAGCAAATTCAAGATCTCCAAAAAGCAGCCACAGGCATTGGCCCTAGTTTTGTAGACCCTGGGGACTCAAGTAATGTAATCACGTCTCTCTCATCAGACGAGGCCATTCAGAACGCGCTTAACCATATTATTAACAAGTAAGGAAGGAATACCCATGACTCAACGCCGATTGTTATTAAGTTTGGTTACACTTTGTTTGGTCCCTGCATGTGTTTGGGCAAGTTCCAATGACGCTCCTTTTTCTTCTATTCGTCAAAAAGCCATGGGCGGAGCAGGTGTCGCCAACACTTTTGACGAGAATGCCCTCTATGTAAACCCCGCCGGATTGTCACGTGCCACCAGCACTTTCAAGCTTCCTTTTCGTTTAAAATTTCAAGTAAATGATGATGCCCTCTCAAAGCTCAGTTCTTTGTCCGATTTGAGCCATTCAAAAAACAAAAGCAATGCTGATATCAGTCAAAAACTAAAAGACATCACCCCACTTACCCTAGAGGGAGGCATCGCAGACAGTCCTCTAGTGGCCTATGTACAACGTGATTTCGGGATTGGCGCTTTTGCAGATAGTCATTTCTTTGTAAAATTAAAAAACAGCACCTTACCTAGTCTTTCACTTTCTGGTTTCGGAGACATTGCCCCTATCGTAGGCGTTTCGCATCGATTTGTATTTTCTAATATCCCTGTAGACATCGGCGTTTCAGGAAAATATATTTTTAGAGCCCGTGCTTATAACAAAGAAGATGGCAGTACCGATATCGAAATTCCTAATTTTAAGCTCATAGAAATCGCTCAAGGGAAAGATTCCCCCGTCAGCTCTTTTCAAGAAAGCGGGTTTGGGGCGGATTTAGGAGCCTTAATTCCTGTCGCCTCGGGAAATATTGGCGTTGTTATTCATAATATAGCCACGTCTTTGTCAGGCTCTCGGTCTATTAGTGGGAATGCCACGGCTAAAGATTTTTCTGAAACACTCCCCTTTTCTGCCACCATGGGCTATGCGCAAACGTTTAATTTAAGTTCTACCCCTTATTTAGGATGGCTACTGGGGAAATTTGACGGAGCTATTGATTATGCGCTTATTTCTGAAACCGACACGGGCACCTTTCAACGTCTTCATATGGGGCTTGAAAAAAAGATTTTATGGGATACCGTTCACTTTAGAATGGGCTTAAATCAGGGCTATCCGACTTTTGGACTTGGAATCCATTTATTTGTTTTGCATGTGCAATATGCCTACTTCACTGAAGAAAAAGGCCAAAATATTGGGGATAATCCACAGACGTCCCACGTAGCCGAATTGTGCATTCTGTTCTAATTGAACAGTTAAGGCCGCTGCTTTCCGAGAAACGGCTTTATCATTGCCTTCGCGTGGCTGACGAGGCTGTTTTTCTAGCGCGTCATTGGCAAGAAAACGAAGAAAGTGCTTATGTAGCTGGCCTTTTACATGATGCCGTTAAGCATCTCACCCCAGACACATGGGATGCTCTCGGCATTACCCAGCCTCGGGAATCGCGAGAACTCTATCACCATTTTCCTTCAGTTTGGCATGCCCTTGTTGGACCAGATTTTGTGAAAGGCTACTTCAGAATTGATACACCCTCTATATTAAATGCTATTAAGTGGCATACCACGGGGAATTCTTGCATGCAGGTTCTCGATCAAATTCTGTTTCTTGCAGACTACATTGAGCCTGGCCGCACCTTTGAAGATATTCCGTTTATCAGAAAACTTGCGTATTCTAACCTTGATTTAGCCACTTTCACTTTGAGTCAAACTACCATTTTATCCCTTATTCAAAGAAATCTGATTATTCATCCCTATTCGCTAGACTGTCGCAATTATTATTTAGAAAAAACCAGACCCCATCCTCTTTAAAAATTAGCTGAAAGCCAGTAGGATGAGCACACCGTGTCTGAGCTAGAAAAATTGCTTCAATCTAAAACAAAAAAGAAACCCGTTTCAACCTGGAAGCGGGTACTCAAAATGGTTTTAAAAGCCCTTGCAAAAAACCCTACTACAAAGCGAACTTTTTTAATTTCCGGAGGCATTGCAGGGATTATTTTAGTAGTGAGTCTTCTGTTTACGTTGGCCATTAGCCATATTGTGATTGTCGATTTTTTGCTGGCAATCGCTCCTAAATCGTTTTTAAATGGCATCAATATTCTGGCTTTAGGGTTGGATGACACAAAAGACATCCAAAGGTCAGATACCATTATGGTATTGCATATGGATTTTGATCATAATCGCGTTGGTATTCTCTCTATCCCAAGGGACACTCGGGTGAATATCCCCGGGGTTGGGTTTACCAAGGTCAATCACGCTTTTGCCCGTGGAGGCGAAGAATTGGCCCGAGAAACCATTTCTCAGCTTTTGGGGATTCCTATTGAATACTACGTCACTCTAAGGCTGCAAGGACTTCAGAAAGTCGTCGATCAATTAGGAGGGGTCATGATCGATATCAAAAAAGACATGTACTATGTCGATAAATCTGGAGATCTCTATATTAATCTTAAAAAAGGGCCTCAAGAGCTCGATGGCAAGGGTGCTATGGAATATCTTCGGTTTAGGCATGATGAAGATGCTGACATTGGGCGCATTGGGAGGCAACAAGGGTTTATTCAGGCTGTGTCCGATAAAATCTTACATTCCAGCCAATTTTTAGAAATTCCTTCTTTAATGCATACCTTAAGCAAAGATTTCGAAACCAACTTATCTATCACCCAAATGATTGGACTTGCTTCTCAATTTAGAAGTGCCTATCGCGCCGGAAAAGTGGTGTCAGGAACCGTTCCCGGGGTTCCTATTTTGATTGAAGGCATCAGTTATTGGAAAGCCGACGTGGCTGGCTTAGATGCCGTGGTTCAAAAAGACCTGATTGGGGTTGAAGCAAAAGATGAAAAAATGGTTTCAACCGTGGATACGCTTGATAAAGAGGCTAGCCAAGAAATTCGCCGGACAGTTACCCTCAAAGAGGTCAATCGCAACCTTACCCATGCCGGCACTACGGTAGACAGCTTGCAGACACTCAGCAAACAGATTGAAATGGAAATTCTCAATGGCATTGGACGTCCAGGCGAGGCTAAAAAAGCGGTGAAACTTCTTAAAAACCCCAAAATCAAAGTGCTGCATACCGCCAATGCCGCCACCTTTAAATATGACGACACCTTAATTGTTGTGTGGAAAGGCAATGCACACGTCAATGATGCCCTTATTTTAGCTCGGTTCATGTCCATTGACCCATCCAAAATCATCGTCTATGATAAGCCCCAAAAGCCCCTCGACATTACACTTGTTCTCGGACAAGATTGGGACGCGATAAAATTACCATTAGAACATCATCAGGATCGGCGCTAACACCTTTGGATATTTTTGACATTATTTTGCATCACCTCGCTAAGATTTCTGAAGACAAAAAATCTCCCCATATTCGTATTTACAAACCCTTCGATGGCTTTGTAGCTGACTATGTTCTTGTCATTGGAGCTCAAAATTTGATCCACGTTAAGGCATTAGCGACAGATCTTGAAAAATGTCTTTTAACCTATGCCCCTCAGCTCCCCACCCATTTTTTTGATCGACCCAAGCTATCTGGTAATGGTGAGAGTGGTTGGATGATTCTGGACAGTCTGTCGATTGTGATTCATATTATGACCAACGATGTCCGCCATTTTTATGAAATAGACAGCCTTTTTGAGGAAAGATCTAGGGTGTACGAGCTCTAAGCTTCTCTACCCAAAGATACAAAGTAGGCAGTAGAAACAGGGTTAATACCATCGCGGTTAAAAGACCCCCTATCACTACGGTTGCCAAGGGCCGCTGGATTTCTGCCCCTATCCCTGTATTAAAGGCCATTGGAAAAAACCCAAGGCTTGCCACTAGCATCGTCATCAAAACTGGCCTGAAGCGAAGCAGAGTGCCCTCTACCACTGACTCTAGCGTTGTCTTCCCCTCTTGTCTGAGTTGGTTATAAAAATTAACCAGAACCATGGCGTTTAGAATGGCGATGCCACTCAGGGCAATAAACCCAACGGCTGCCGATATGCTGAAATGAATATGTCTCAGATACAAAGCAAAAACACCCCCTGTCATAGCAAACGGAATACTCAAAAAAACCAAGAGTGTTTGAGCCCAACTTTTAAGGCTATAGAGTAAAAAAACAAACACCACTAAAAGGGTGAGGGGAAACACAATCAAAAGCCGCTCTCTGGCCATATGCAGGTTTTTAAACTGGCCACCCCATTCCACATGATATCCTTTTGGCAGTATCAATTGCGCGTCTAACGTTTTTTTTGCTTCTTTAACAAAGCTTTCCATATCTCGGCCCGATAAAAAGATAGAAACAGCCCCAAATCGTTGCCCATAACTGTGGGCGATGGAAGTGACTTCTTGTCTTTGTGTGAGTGTGGCCACCGCAGACAGAGGAATGCTGCCCCCTTCCGCCAATCGAATGGGAATGGTGGGATTATTTCTTACGCCATCACGGGTCTTATCGCTCAGTTTCACTACAATGGGAAATCGCCAGTCGTTCTCGTAAAAACTACCTACGGTACGTCCTCCCATCGTCGCCTCGACTATCTGGTTTACTTGGCTGAGTTGAAGGCCATATTTTAATACTTTATTGAAATCAATTTGCACATCTAACACGGGGCCTTTTTCTAGATCTGCGAGGGCATCTAATTCACAATTTGATATGCCTTTGATAGGCTCTACTATTTTCTGAGCTTGGCGAATATAGCCCGATAAAGCCTCTAGATCGGGACCAAAAATTCTAACCACCACATCAGAACGGGTCCCTTCTAATAAATCATTAAATTTAAGCTGGATCGGCTGCTCTACGCTTACTTCTTGGCCTTTTATTTCTGATTCTAACGTCTTTTGAATGGCTAATGACAGGGCTTCTTGAGAGCGCATTTTTTGACCTTTTTTCAAAATAATAAAGGTGTCTGAATTATTGACTCCGGCAATATCGGTTGCCGCCTCTGGAGTTCCCATTCTGGAAAAAACATGATCAACCTCGGGAAAGCGCATGATGATTTCATCTGATTTTTTTTGGGCCTCAATCGAAGGTGCTAGGGCCATTGTGTTATCGCGAATAAGGGTGGCTAGCATATCGCCCTCATTGAGAATAGGAATAAAATCTGAACCTAAGCGCGTAAATGTAAAGATGGCGGCAATGCCTAAGCAAAGTGCACCCATTTGTACCACTTTAGGATGCTTTATATTGGCTTTAAATAAAGGTTCAAAATGTCCATATATATGGTGATAAAGCCAAGCCGGCTTTACTTTTTTATTTCTCAGCGTGATATAGGCCAAAATGGGCATTAACAAAACACCTACGCTCAAACTAGAGCCTAAGGCCATTAAAACAGTGATCGCCATCGGTTTAAACATTTTCCCTTCAATGCCATGCAACTGTAAAATAGGGATATAGACCACCATAATTATGAGCATTCCCACACTTACAGGTTTGACTACTTCTTGGCATGCCTTGAGTACAAGGGCATACCGTTCTTGAGCTGTCAGGTGTTCACCCTCATGTTTTTCCATATTTCTGAGCACATTCTCTATCATCACCACGGAAGCATCGACCAATAAACCAAAATCAATTGCCCCTAAACTCATCAGATTCGCAGAAATCCCCAAAAAGCTCATACCTTTTGCCGCAAACAACATTGACACGGGGATGGCCAATGCCACCACTAAAGCGGCTCGGAAGTGATTCAAAATTAAAAATAAAATAAAGACAACCAGCAAGGCCCCTTCTAGAAGATTTTTAACCACTGTACGAATGGTACAATCCACTAAAAATTGACGGGAATACAAGGGTTTTGCGATGACATCTTCAGGAAGCTGAAGCTCGCCCAGTTTTTTTTCTGCCTCTATCGCCACTTGTCGACTATTCGCCCCAGCCCGCATAATGACTGTGCAGATGACCGCTTCTTTGCCATTATAGGTAGCCGCACCCACCCGAGGAGCATATCCGTCTTTCACCGTAGCCAGTTCATTAAGCAGAATGGCATGTCCATAGACATCTTGCTTAATAGGAATGGTTTGAATGTGTTCGAGAGAGTGAATGTCCCCCTTTGTTCTCACCACAACCTGCTTCCCATGGTCATTGATATATCCTCCACCCACGTTTTCTCCTAGGGTGTCTAATTTGGCCAAAACATCTTCGGCAGCGATGGCATTTTGGGCCATTTTTTCGATATTAAGTTCGATGTGAATTTCTTTTTGGAACCCCCCAATGGTGTCAATTTCTGCCACGTTTTCGACTTGTTTCATCCAAGGTCTGACCCGCCTGTCTTGGATTGTCCTGAGGTATATCAGCTGCTCTTCTTCTGATTGAGAGGCCAATGCCGAACCTGGTTTAGGAAGCAATGTATAGATAAACACCTCGCCTAGCCCTGTTGAAATAGGTCCCAGTTCAGGCACAACACCAGGGGGTAATTGACCTTGAAGATTTTGCAAGCGTTCACTTATTTGTTGTCTGGCGAGGTTAATATCGGTCCCTTCATGAAAGACGACAATCACCTGAGACAGGCCATAGCGGCCTACAGACCGAATGTCTTCTACATTGGACACACCCGAAACCTCTGTTTCAATGTAATGGGTCACAGTTTTTTCAATTTGGCTAGGATCAAGAGCCCCTGTTTTAGTTGAAATAACCACTTGAACATTGGTAATGTCAGGCACTGCATCGATGGGAATTTTTCTGATAGCCAAAAGCCCAGAAAATGCAATTCCCACCATCGCCAAAACAACCCCTATCCGATGCTTTAATGTCCAGCTAATCACAGAATCTAACATAGGTTACTCCGATTTTATTTGGCATTGTCCGGTCAACTCTATCAGATGTGAATAGGCCTCTACGAAGGCTTGTTGGGCGTCTAATATGGTAAAGATAGCCTCATATATTTGGGTTTCCATTTCAAAATAGGTTAAAAGATCCACCGTCCCGTATTTAAAAGCCTCTTCGGTTTCTTTCAGGCGCAGTTTCAACGTTTCGATGCGGGTAATGGGCCACTGGGCGAGTAAGGCTTGCTGCGTTTGATATGCGAGAAAAGCTGTTTTAACCGATTGCTCAAGCACCCTTTTCTCAAGGCTTAACGCGGCTATTTCAACTGATTTTTGAGCATAAATGGCCTGTATAGCATCGTCATTGCGGTGCCAGATGGGAAGTCCAAACGACACCCCAAGGGTGATATTTTTGTCTCCATCGCTTCTTGGATCATGGTCATACATACATGACAGGCCCATATCCGAAAGGCTGTCTTTGTCTGCAATGTTCATTTCGAACTCTTTATGGATAATTTTTTCTGCCCCTTGTTTCAAACCCAAGTTATGGTCATAAGCCGCCTTCAGGACCACCTCGGCTATCATAGGTGGCCCCTTTTGATACCAAGGAAGTGATAACGGGCCCTCCAGGGTGTGCACATAGACAACCAAATCAGAAAAGCGTCTCTCTTTTTCTAAGGTTTGATTTTTTAGGGCACTTTGTAATAAATCCAATTTTAATTCAAGTAAATTTTTTTCTGCTTTTTTCTGATCCGAGGCTTGCATTCGCCCTCTCAAATAGGCTTGAATGAGCTCTAAATGGGCATGACGTTCTTGGCTATAGCCCACTTTTTTATCCGCTACTTGATAGGAATAGGCTCGCCGAAATGTCTCTAGCTTAACTTCCAGAGTGGTTTCTTCCAAGCTCAATTGAGCCATGCGCTGTTCTGAGGTAAGTGTGCCCAGAATGGCGTCCTTTTTTCCTCCGTTGGGAAAGGCCTGGGACACCCCCACTTGATACGTCGCGTGCACGTCCCCAGCCGAATCTTTACGCGTAGCTGCGACTGAGAACACAGGGTTTTGCAACCTTGCAGTCTGTTTTTGAAGCCATAGTTTTTCTTCTATCCCTGATTTTTGTTGTTGGATACGTTCTGATTGAGAGACACTGCGTTCAAGAAGGGTATTTAAAGTAAAGGGTTGGGCTTTGAGGGAGGATGCAAAAAAAATCGACCCTATTAAAATAACCAGAAGCGTTGGAAAATTTCTCTTCAAAAAACCATCAAAATCAGTCCTATTTCCTGACACTTCAAAACGCACCCTTTTCTCATGGGTTTCGGGACTTAAAAGCCCATATTTTACCAGCCTTTTTTGAACTTCGGGTACAATCGAGTGGGCCGGATCCACAAATTGCATGGTTTCTGACGCCTGTGCCCAAATCGGCTTAAAATAGGGATAATGACTACACCCAAAAATAAAGACATCTGGATCAAACCCTTCTAATTGACTCCAATACTCTAACGCCACCGCTTTAGCCTCGGGGGTATGGGCCAACCCAGACTCGACCAGCGGAACCAAACGCGGACATGCCCATTCAAAAACCTCACTGTCGTGGTCTTGGAAATGAATGGCCTTTTGGTAGGCCCCTGTTTTAACCGTGGCGGTCGTCGCAAATACGGCAATTTTATGCGTATGACTTTTCTTAACAGCTTCCTTAGCTGCTGCTTGAATTAATCCCACTACAGGAATAGGCATGGCCGACTCTATTTCAGGGCCAAACAAAGCGCATGTGGTATTGCACGCATTGACCAACAATTTACACTCTTGGTCAACCAAATAATCCAATATTTTTTTTAAATTTTGTCGAATGACGGCAGGGTCTTTATCCCCATAAGGGGCATTGGCGGTGTCGCCAAAGTATAAAAAAGACTCATGTGGAAACGCTTTTTTAAGCTCGGCTAAAACCGTCAGTCCCCCGACTCCAGAATCAAAAACACCGATGGGTCTCACTGGCGCACCATCGCCACGGCAACGGCATAGTCTTTACAGTGGGACAAACTCGTTTCAATGGTATGTGGAAAAATATTTTTAAGACGTTCCGATAACACCACGATGGGGGCCCCATTCTGATCGTTGATAATTTCAATATCTTGCCAAAAGGGTCTTGGACCTTGCTTAATGACCTTCGCCACAGCCTCTTTCGCCGCAAAACGAACAGCATAACGCTCGAATTTTTTGGTCGAACTTTCACAATAATCTCTCTCGGATTTTGTAAAAATCTTACCCAAAAAAGCATCTCCAAAGGTTTCAATGGCATGGTGAATACGAGAAATTTCAATAATATCTACGCCAAGCATGGGGGGATTTTAGCACATTTCTTTCTTCTGATGCGACTGCTACATGGTAATGGGCCAGCGACGGTTATAGCCCCCCCCCCTCTTTTTGTCATCCTCGGGTTTAACCCGAGGATCCAAGGAGTGACATTTCAAGTTTGGTCAGAGGGTTTTAAAGATTCAAGAAGG
>JAHFDB010000077.1 GCA_023249195.1 bacterium
TTGGCTTTATCTTCTTCAAACCTTTGGTTGGATTCACTTTCCAGCAAAGAGTTGATTTTAACATCGGTGTGTAAAAGTTCAGATAAGAAGCCTTCTAAGACAGGGAAATTGGCCTTGTTGCGAAGAATGTTTTTAATGGCCCAGTCAAAACGGATGAGTTCATTCTTTTTCATGAGGTATAAAAGGATAGCTTAAGTGCGTAAAAATGGCTACCCAACGTTTGTGGCTTTAAAACCGTCGCTGGCCCATTGCTTGACAGTTTGATTCTGAGGTTTAAGATCCCACATAATGTGACCAACTTAAATTAAATTTAGCAGACAGTGTCTGTTGTTTTTCATATTGGATGCAAAACATTCAACCTAAAAATGCTCTAAGCTCTCAAGCCCTCGCGTTAAAAACGACTGTGCACCTTGGACTGAAATCGTGACCCGATCTGGGTTTTGTGCGTACCACTCTTGATCTTGACTGAGTGTCTTGACCACTTGAATAGGACGTAATTGGAGATTTTTTTTCTCAAAAAAGGGAAGTATGACCTTAAAAGAAGAACTCGGTTTATCGTCCGACAACTTAGCCTCAATAAGCGCTTGAGGACGATTCTCTTTGACTGTTAAAAAGTCAATCTCTTTCCCGTCTCTGGTTCTCACATAATGAAGGCGCATGGAGTAGCCTTGAGTGTCCTCAATATAGTCACATTGTTTTAAAAGTGCACAGGCCACCATGTTTTCAAATTTTGCACCTTCGCTCTCTGTTACTTGGCAGAAATCATAGAAATAATACTTGGGCTCTTTCAAGATGGCCCTGGCAATATTATGGTGATAGGGCGTCACTTTGAAAACAATATAGAGACTCTCTAGTAAACTCAGCCACCTCTGGATGGTATTTGGATCTTTTTGTAGATCTTGGGCAAAACTTCTTGCAGATACAGGGGAGCCCACCCTCTCCTTAAGGAGTAACACCAATGTTTCGACTTGCTTGATATCTCTGATCGAACTCAAATCTTGCAAATCCTGTTTCAGGATAATCTCTAAATGACTCGCCTTCCAACGCCTATAAAATACAGGATCTGCTTTTAAAAAGGGTTCAGGAAAGGGTCCGTATTCCCACAATTTCTCAAAAATCTGAGAAAGAACACTCTCTTTATTTTGATCGTCATTGATATCCTCAGAAAGCTCTTTAAGATCTAAAGGGTGAAGCCGAAATTGAAAAAACCTGCCCGCCAAAGAATCTCCAGCATGGCGAAAAGCGTCTAACCTAGCACTTCCCGTTACAACTGTAGGTTGATAAGGCTGTTGAGTATCGTAGATGCCCTTCAGCCATTGTTTCCAGTTTTGCATCTTATGGAGTTCATCAAAAATAACGAGAGAGTGGCGTCGCTTCCAGGTCTTTCTCAAAATAATAAGCCTATCTTCTTCACTGTCGTAATTCAAATACACAGGGTCTGAAAAAAGGGCCTTTGACAAGGTTGTTTTACCGCACTGACGAGGGCCTGTGATAAAAACAATTTTGTCACAAACATCTTTTACAACAAATGAGCTTAAATACCGTTTCATTGTACTTGGCATTTTATGAACAAACTCACAAAAAGTCAAGGCAAATACGGAATTAATGCACTATTTGCCGTCTTTTTTGATAGCCTGTTGATACACATCCACCAATCTTGCTGTCATTTCAACGGATGAAAAGGTTGCGGCTACCTCGTAGGCTTCTTGTGCTTTTTTCTGATACAAATCAGAGTCGGACAAAAGCTGGATAAGTCTGTCACCAAACGCAGCTACTGTACCGTCTGTTAAAAAACCACCCTTTTCGTCGCGTAAAATATCTTTGACCCCCATAGCATTAATGCAAACCGCAGGCTTCTGGGTAGAAAGACCTTCCAGAAGGCTCAACCCTTGTGTTTCAGTCATAGAGGGGAAAGCAATCACATCCGAGGCTGCGTACGCCGTAAAGACTTCTTTATGGGTAAGATACCCTGTAAAAACACAGTGATCGGCTACCCCCAGTTCTTGCGCTTTTGCCAAAAGCCCTTGCAACTCAGGTCCATCTCCAACAATTAAAAGCTTCGCATTAGAAATTTTTGCCATGACCTTTGCAGCTGCTTCAAGCAAAAAATAGACATTCTTTTCACTTCCAAGTCGTCCTACAAAAATCATAATTTTATCTTCTGAAGAAAAATTAAAGCGCGATCGAAAAGAGTGTAAAATAGAGACCTCAGGAATCGCATTAAGCTCAATGCCGGTTGGAATAATCGTAGTTGTTGTTGTGACCCCATATTCGATCAATTTTTCAGCCATTTGAGCAGAAGGCACAATGACGTGCTGACTGCGATTGCAAAACGTTTTCGCTAAAAATAAAATATACAGTGTTTTGCGAAGTTTTTTATGCAGTAAGGGGAAATAGTGGAGATATTCTTCCCAATGGGTATGATAGGTGTGTACCACAGGAATTTTATATTTCCAGCCCAAATATTGACCCAAATATCCCATCGAAAAAGGCGTTTGGACATGGATCACATCAATCCCTAATTTTTTAAATCTTCTGAGTTTTCGAGAAAAAGGATTGATAAACCGATGCTCTTTTTGAAAAGGAAAGGCAAAAGACCGAAATCGCCATACTTTATGGGTTGAACGAGTACCCCCCTTCATTTTAGGGCCGCAAATCAAGACCTTATGCCCCAATTTCTCTAATTCATGCGCGAAGGTTTGGGTACTGGTCACGACTCCGTTAATTTGGGGGAGATAGGTATCGGTAAAAACAGCGATTTTCATTGTCTTAAGGGTACACGGATATAGAGGTTCAAATCAAGTAGAGAGGACGGGCTGAGCAGGGCGGCCTCATGAGAATTTGAGGCTAGAGTTTATTTTTTGAGAAAAAATAATAACGAAGTACTCTTTAGATGGAGGGTACACTATGAAGAAAGAGATTTTAGAGCATTTTCTGGATGAATTTGGGGGACTTGAAGATAGCCGAGAGAGTTGGAAGATTTTACATCCAGTTCGGGAAATATTGCTGACAACGCTATGCGGAGTAATATCTGGGTGTGAAGGGTGGGAAGATATAGAGATATATGGAGAATCGAAGTTAAAATTGCTACAGGAGATCCTCCCATTCAAGAACGGGGTTCCGAGTGACGATACGTTGAGACGATTTTTTCGAGGGATTAGTCCGGAGGTCTTTCGAGAGGTTTTTGTCGGATTTGTTAGAGAACTTCATCCTGGATTAGCCAACAATTTGGTAGCGATAGATGGTAAAACGCTGAGACGAAGCCATGATGGAGCTGTCAAAGCCCTCCATTTGGTCAGTGCATTTGCGACGGAAGCTCGGTTAGTAGTCGCACAAACCGCTGTTTCAGAGAAGAGCAATGAAATTACAGCTATTCCTGAATTATTGAAACTCCTTGATTTGAGAGGGGCTAGAAAGTGCTGATCTCACTGATCGTTTGCCCCTTGTCCCGATACAGCTCTTTGACTATTTTTGAAATCTCCATTGGCATCATCCCTCTTGTCCTCCACCATCTTTTGGATAGCTTTAGATTTTAGTC
>JAHFDB010000042.1 GCA_023249195.1 bacterium
TACCTCCCAATACAGTTTGGGTTCAAATCTCCTCCCCACAGCTGCACATTAGAAGAAAGTTTTGAAATAGCTTTTTTCACACTTTGAATAAGGGGTACTTTCCGTGAAATACTTGTAATGAGAACGTTCCCGTATTTAGTTTTCAAGGCTTTGATATCCTTTTAAAATGTCTACAACACGATCACAACCTTTACCATCTACCAGGTCAAAAATTTTATAAGACATCCTGCGAAGATCTTCTGGGAAGGCCCTGCACGCCTCTAGTTTCTGAGCTAAAACGGTTTTGTAGTTTGTTTCAGCATTGCATACAAAAATCAATTGATTTTTTTCTAAATAAGCGACACTTTCAAGCTGGTTATCTGCTATCGGAGTCACTATCGAAGGCAATCCTAGGCAAAATCTTTCCCAAGTAGTCGTTCCTCCAGCTCCAATTGAGAGATCTGCGTTAGCCATTAATTCAGCCATGTTTTGAATCTGAAGATGATAGGAAAAGTGATACTCAAGACACGTTTGAGCGATATGATCCTTTAAAGGATTTGCATTGCCTACAACGACATCCACTTGAAAATCGGAATATTTTTCAAACAAAACCTGCATAGATTGTAAGGTTAGCCCCACCGCATCTACCCCTCCAAAAAAAACAAGCACACGCTTTATGGGACCCTGTCGGGGATTCACCCGTTGTCTTTGCACAACAAAATCATGACGCAAAAGTGCATACTTTAAACCTAAGAGACAGAGACATTGCGAAGATACCCTGTCTTTATACCGACTTTGGTAATCGCAAACCGCATTCTGATCTAAAAGGACATGACAGGCATGGTCTCTGTTGTCTAAATCATCAATCACCATCAATAGAACCCCTGCGCAAAGTACGGCCTTCTCCCATCTGGCATCAATAGCATAATGATCAACAATAACCCAATGGAATGGGGCTAAAGACCCTTTTATCAGGTCAATGAGTTGATGTGCATCCGTTTCCCAAGACTCGCCTAACCATGTAGTCTCTTCTTGTTGAAAGTAAGGAAGTTTATTCACAACAAAACCGTGCTGCTCAATAATCCCACACAAATGGCCAGAAAATTCTCTACACACAAACTCACAGTCTGCTCCAGTTTTTCTTAAACACTGAGCCAGCGCCAAACACCGCATCACATGACCAGACCCTATCTGCGTAGAAGCATCTACGCGAAATAAAACCCGCATGGTCATCCGAGGATTGTTTGACACAGGTTCAGAACTGTCACAGAAACAAAGTGAACCTGTTGTTCAGACAACTCTGGAAACATCGGGATGCTGATCTCAGAACGATAGAATGCCATTGCATGAGGATGTGAGTGGGGGGAGTACCCCAATTTTTGATAATAAGGCTGTGCAGGAACAGGTAAATAATGCACCTGACAGCCAATGCCCTTTTCTTTTAATTTTAAAAACAAGTTCTTTTTATGAGGAGCCATTTCTGAACGCAACAAAAGTGGAAATAAATGGTAAGACGAAAGACTCTTTTGAGGCTGTGATTGAACATCGAAGTAGGGGTTTTCCTCAAAAAGATGGGTATATAAGGCAGCAATCTCGCGCCGTCGTTTGACATTAGCGTCTAGGCGACTTAGTTGGCTGATGCCTAAGGCTGCCTGAATATCGGTCATGCGATAGTTGTATCCCAAGGCCTGCATTTCATAATACCAAGGACCATCCGGCTCATGGTCAAAATGGTCCCGGGTGATGCCATGACTTCTAAATAAAATCATTTGGTTGTAGAGATCTTCATTATTGGTCAAAACGGCACCCCCTTCTCCGGTGGTGATGTGTTTCACAGGGTGAAAGCTAAAAATGGTCAAATCGGAGTATTGGCAGCTTCCTGTGGCATTTTCACTGAAGGATGACCCAATCGCGTGGCAGGCATCTTCGACAACTTTTAAGTGATATTTTTTTGCAATGGCGTGGATGCGTTCCATATCCACAGGTAACCCTGCGTAGTGGACAGGGGTTAACACCTTGGTGTGGGGTGTGATCAAACCTTCGAGTGTCTCTAAATCTAGATTCCCCGTTTTGGGATCTACATCCCCAAAAACAGGCTTTGCCCCCAGGTAGAGAGCTGCATTTGACGTGGCGGCAAAGGTAATCGGCGACGTGATTACTTCATCTCCAACAGAGATGCCTAAACTAAAATAAGCTGCATGTAGAGCGGCTGTTCCTGAATTAAAAACAACGGCAAAACGACTGCCCATTTTTTTTGCCAAAGAGTCCTCAAACTCGGAGATCTTAGGCCCCTGGGTGAGATAATCACAGGTCAGTACAGATCGTACTGATTCAAGATCTTCTGGGGTGATATTTTGCCTGCCATAGGGGATCATGGATTAGCCTTTGATCATCGCTAATAATTCTTTTTCATTAAGCCAGTGCGTGTTTTTGTCAGAGCTATATTCAAAACTTTCTCCAACAGGCTTTCCTTTTTCGCCCATATTGTTGGTTGAATAATCATGATCCGCATGAAAAAACCGAATAGTCGGCATAATGACATAATGAGACGCAAATTCGAGGGTTAAATGGCTGTCTGCAGCCGGACACATGACTTCGTGAAGCTTTTCACCGGGACGAATGCCGATAATTTTAACGGGAAGGTTGGGTGCCATAGCGGCGGCCAGTTGAATCATGCGCATCGAGGGTAATTTAGGTACAAAAATTTCGCCCCCTTGCATCCGAGAAAAACCGTCCAGTACAAACTGAACACCCTCTTCCAATTTAATCCAAAATCGGGTCATGTCTTTATGCGTAATAGGAATGTCTTTAGCCCCGTCTTTAAGTAATTGTTGGAAAAAGGGAATCACCGACCCGCGAGAACCTACGACATTTCCATATCTCACAACAGAAAACCGGGTTTGCTGAGTCCCTGCCATATTATTAGCCGCGACAAACAGTTTATCGGAAGCCAGTTTGGTGGCACCGTACAAATTAATAGGATTTGCAGCCTTATCGGTTGAAAGGGCAATCACACGGTAGACATTATTTTCAATGGCAGCTTGAATCACATTTTCAGCCCCATGAATGTTGGTTTTAATACACTCCATAGGGTTGTATTCAGCTGCGGGAACTTGCTTTAATGCTGCCGCATGAATAACATAATCCACATCTTTCATGGCAGTTTTGAGGCGGTCTAAATCTCGAACATCTCCCAAAAAATACCGCATGCAAGGTGCAGAAAACTGAGGCTGCATTTCAAATTGTTTAAGCTCATCTCTTGAGTACACAATGATCCTTTTAGGAGAGTATTTTTTTAAGATCATTTCAATAAATTTTTTGCCAAAAGAACCTGTTCCGCCTGTGATTAATATCGATTTGCCATTTAACATTCAGATCTCCTTAAAATATCCACAATTTCAACCAACCCCTCACTCAAAGATACCTTATCATACTCCCCTAAAAACTGCTTGGACAAGCGGGGATCTGAAACACTGCGTGAAATATCGCCGGAGCGACCAGAATGATAGCTTAAATCAAGGTTGGAATCCCATAGTTTTTGGATTTTTTTGGCTAACTGAAGAACAGATATTTCCACGCCAGATCCGATGTTAAATGCTTTGCCAAAAGCGGTTTCTGTGGCTGTTAAGGCAGCGATATTAGCCGCAACAACACTGTGAATCGAAACAAAATCGCGAGTGTGATTGCCTGTTCCAAAAATGACAGGCGCCCGGCCTTCTTTAACCGCCTTAATAAACAAGGGAATAACCCCGGCATACGGCCCATTCGGATTTTGCCCAGGGCCAAAAACATTAAAATATCTGAGAGAAAGGGTGGGTAATTTGTAGTGCAGAGTGGCCATTTTGCAATAGTATTCCCCCAATAATTTATCGACGGCATAGGGTGATTGAGGATTAGGAGTAGTCGTTTCAGAAATAGGCACGTCTTGAGTATCTCCGTACACGGCACAAGAAGATGCAAATATAAACCGTTTAACACCTGCTTTTTGAGCGGCTATTAACATATTAAGCGTACCGGTTCCATTGTTTTCATGAAAAAGCTGAGGTTTTTGAATGGACTCTGGAACGGAAGCCAGTGCCGCCTGATGAAAAACAAAGTCAGCCCCTTGGCAGGCTTGTTCACAGTCAGAAATATGGCGAATGTCTCCTCGAATAAAGCTAAAAGAAGGATGCTGCAAGAGAGATTCAAGGGTGGACTGTGAGCCCCCTTCTAAATTGTCTAGACCTACAACAGAGTAGCCATGTGCAAGAAGTTCCTTCGCAATGGCAGATCCAATAAACCCTGCCGATCCCGTCACAAGACATGTTTGAGCACTCAAAAGTTTACCCTCTCTTTCTCAATCACCAAGGGTCTTTTTCTGACTTGTGAATGAATGGCCCCGATATATTCGCCTAAAACGCCAATAAAAAACAATTGCACACCCGAAAAGAAAAAGACAGCCACAATCAATGTCGCTATGCCGGGAGGGGAAAATATTCGATAAAAGATCACATTCCAAAAGACCTGAATAAGGGCATAAGCGATGCTTAATCCTGATAATAAAAAACCCAATGTCATACACATTCTTAAGGGAATGTTTGTGAATGAAATGAGTCCGTTGAGTCCTTGATCGACAAGATGAAAGAGCTTGTTTTGAGACACCCCATGCACCCTTGCTTTCCAGGTATAGTCGAGGGTAGTTACGCGAAAACCACAACTGGCAATCATGCCCCGCATATAGGGATAATAATCGTCCATCTGTTTGAGTTGTTCGAGAACGACTTTGTCGATGAGTTGAAAATCGCCTACATCAGGAGGGATATAAATATTGGCAAATTGGGTCACAGTTCGATAATAGAGCTTGCGCACCGAACGCCATAAGAAACCCTCTTCACGTTGCTTTCGAACACCGGCCACAACCTGATAGCCCTCTTCCCACTTTTTGACAAACTCGGGCATGAGCTCTGGAGGGTCTTGTAGATCGGCGGGAAGGAACACAAAAATAGCCTCTCCGGAAGCCTGTAAAACCCCATGGAAATTCGATCTCATAGGGCCAAAATTTCGGGCATTTAAAATCAACTTTATATTCCGATCGGTTGAGGCGATGTGACGCAAGATAGAGACGGTTTTATCTAAAGAAGAATTGTCACAAAAAATATGTTCATAGTGGTATTCGGGCAAGTGTTCAGAAAAAATCTGACGCACGCGTTCATAACAAAATTGGATACTCGCTTCTTCGTTATAACAGGGAGTAACCACACTGATCAGTTTTGTCATTGAAACTCCAAATCAAAAGAATCTAAATGGTAAAGCTTTCTTAAAGAAGCCTGACTTCCCACATGATGGGTAAAACAATCGGGAATGCCTATGCGTTTAAAAGGGACAGGGCGATTACTTTCGGCAATCACTTCTGCAACAGCACTGCCTAACCCTCCGATAATACTATGTTCCTCCAATGTTATAATTTTATAGCCTTCTTGAATCAAAAACTGGATGAGAGCAACATCGAGGGGCTTAACGGTATGATACGAATATACGGCGATAGAGACTCCCTTTTGGCCCCAATAATCAGAAAGAGCACAGCCTTGTTCTAACATAGTGCTGGTTGTTAAAAGTGCAATATCTTTTCCTTGCCTGACCTGAGCGGCTTTCCCCAAAGTGATGGGGGTATCAGCGGCGTGCAGCACAGGCTCACGGGTTTTTCCGAGCCTTAGATACATGGGGCCTTTATGGTCAAAACTTTGAGTGACAAGGGCCCGGGCTTCTAAGGGATCTCCAGGACAACAGACGGTCATATTGGGTAAAGCCCTCATAATCGCGATATCTTCTATGGCATGGTGTGTTGCCCCTGCGGGGCCATAACTATAACCTGCCCCCACACCGACAAGCCTTACGTTGGTATTCATATAGGCGACATCCACCCTAATTTGTTCAAAACACCGCATGGTTACAAAGGGAATAATGCTATAGACATAGACCACTTTCCCATTCAAAGCCATTCCTGCAGCCACACTTACGGCGTTTTGTTCAGAAATTCCCACGTTGAAAAATCGGTCCGGAAACTGTTCCATAAAGGGTTCCAATACAGAATAGCCCATATCTGCACTGACCAATACAATGCGGGAATCGACGTTGGCTCTTTCTACCAAACAATTTAAAAAAGTCTCTCTCATTCAAGCTCCTTTAACGCCTGGGCTAATTGCGCGTCATTCGGAGACTTATAATGCCAGGCCAAATTGTCTTCCATAAAAGAAACGCCTTTTCCCTTCACAGTGTGCGCAATGATGACCTTGGGTCCTTGCTGGGGTTTGTCAAAAAAACCTATCAACTCGGGTATAGAATGCCCATTGGCTTCATAGACCTCCCATCCAAAACTTTCCCATCTTTGAGCTATGTTTGTCTGATTAATAATTTCGTTTGTGCGCCCAAAACTTTGAATTTTGTTGTAATCTACAATGGCTGTCACAGTGGCTAGTTTGAGTGTTGAAGCCAACATGATGGCCTCCCAAACAGACCCTTCATTGCACTCTCCGTCGCCTAGAATGACAAAAATTTTCCCCGAATTTTGGTCGAGACGATGGGCCATCGCCATGCCTATTCCCAGAGACAATCCATGCCCTAAAGAACCTCCGGAGGTTTCGATTCCGGGGACACACGTTTTATCTAAATGTCCAGGCAAGAGGCCCCCATCTATGTAGTAACGTTCTAAATATGAACAAGGAAAAAACCCCCTATGTGCGAGTGTGGCATATAAAGCGGCACTGGCATGGGCCTTGCTTAAAATGACGGTGTCTCGGTCCCATTTTTGGGGTTCGTTGGGATCTATATTGAGGCTATTGAAGTACAGCGCTACTAAAATTTCGATAAGTGAAAAACAACTCCCAATATGGGATGACTTCGAGGCGTGCATCATATGCAAAATAGAACGCCGAATATCTGTAGCGATGGCCTGATTAGTCATCGGACAGGCCAAACTCAATGGCCTCTAGGGAGGTGTATTGAGGCTTATGCAGCACAAAAGAGTCTTGAACCGTTGAATAATAATCCTGTCTGGGCCCTACAGGGACGGAACTTTCTTGAAGGATAACGTGAAGGCCATATTTTTTCTTCAATGCTTCCAAAAGGTCATGTTTAGAAATCGGAGCAAGACTCACCACATCGTATGCACAATTTGAGGGAGTTAAAATGCAAGCCCATACCAATTGAAACAAGTCTTTGGGGTGAATAAAATCGCGTTTGATGTCTTGTGTCGAGGTGACAAAGGGTGTTCGTGTTTTTAGAGATAGAAACAGCTCAGACATTAAAAATCCCGCTTTCAGATCAATAAAGCGACTAAAGAAACTAAATACCCTTAAATCCACAATGGAAAAGTGGGAAAGTGCCCGATGTTTGGCTTCCGCATTTAGTTTGGCAATGCCGTAATAATCAGATGCGTTTATATGACTTGCCTGAAAGTGTGCGTGGACTGCCCCGCTGCTAAAATGGATATAGACCGTACTGGGATGGGTTTCTAAGTAATCCAATACCATATTGTCAAAAAATTCAGTCGTTCTAAAAAAAGAAGCCCCTGCATCTTTAATCTTTTTGGGGTCACCTAACCCAATGCAGTTGATCACAGCATCAAAGTCATGCTGCGGGAAAGAAAAATAGGGCTGTCCTCGTCCTTTTTTTCTAGCAAAACAAGTAAGGGTAACGTCTGGATGTAATTGAGAAAAAAAATAAATCAGATTTTGGGCAATATGGCTGGTTGAACCTAAAATAGCGATTTGCTTCATAGAGATAGTGTATCAAAAAATGAGGAAAACTGAGCCCCCATTTTGAGCAGGTCTTTCTCGCTTAAACCAGGCCAAACCCCCACCCAGAAGGACTGCGTTAATACAGATTCAGTGATCGGAAGTTTCTGAAAGTCGGTTTCTGTGAGTGAAGTCGAGAGTTGAGAAGGGCCGTCTAAAACTCTTAGAAGAAAGGGCGTATTGAGAGAGGCCGGGTGTCTGAGCATATTGCCTGAAAATAAGGGCCTTGTTCCAATGCCATTTTTCTCAAGATGTGCCACCAGTTCGGCTTTGGTAAAGGGCGCGGAGTCTTTGACAGACAGTAGAAATCCAAACCAGGAAGGCCGGCTTTTTTCAGTGGCTTGAGGTAAATGCAAATAGCCTTCATAAGGTTTTAAAAGGATATAAAGCGAGTCAAAATGGTGTCTTCTTTTGGCAATAAAAGAATCGAGCTGGTCAAGTTGAGCGACCCCAATAGATGCCTGCCAGTCGGTCATTTTGAGATTGTAACCTAGATGTGAATAGATATACTTATGGTCATAGCCCTTGGGTAATGCACCCAAGGTCCAACCAAATCGGTTCTGGCACGTATTATCACACCCGGTTTGACACCAACAATCCCGTCCCCAATCTCTGAAGGATAAAGCGATGGCATACAGCTCTGTACTCGACGTTGCAACCGCACCACCTTCGCCCGTCGTAATATGGTGTGCAGGGTAAAAGCTGCAGGTGCTTATATGACCAAATGTGCCTGTTTTTTGGTCGTTATAGATTGCCCCAAGCGCATCACAGTTGTCTTCAATTACCCATAGATTATATTTTTTTGCGAGTGCCATAACAGCCTCTAAATTAAAAGGGTTTCCAAGCGTATGAGCGATCATAATGGCCTTGGTTTTGGGAGATAGAGCACGCTCAATTTGGTCAATTTGAATATTGTGGGTTTCCAGATCAACATCCACAAAAACAGGCACAGCCTGATGTTGAATAATCGGGGAAATGGTTGCTGGAAATCCAGCCGCAACAGTAATAACCTCATCGCCTGGAAAAATCCGGCGCTCACCTAATTTATAAGAGGTAAGTGTGGCCATCGCAAGTAAGTTCGCAGAGGACCCAGAGTTAACTGCCACAATGTGTTTAATGCCTAAAAATTGGCCCAGTTTTTTTTCGAATCGAGATTCAAATCGTCCGCCTGTAAGCCACATATCTAAAGAGGCATCGAGCATATTTGAAAGCTCTGAAAGCCCCAGTACTTTTCCAGATGGGGACACCCCCTTTCGTTTTTTTTGAGACGTAACAAACCTGAAATGCAAGGCCCCAAGGGCTTTTATGGCTCCCCTTAAGAATCGATCTAACAAGCCCATGAAAGCCCCTTCTTCTGGGCCATTTTTACATACTGGTCTAGCTGGGAGACACTCAACGCTGTCTTATCTGAGCCCTGATCCAGATACCACGCGATAGTAACCTCTAGCGCTTTTTGGACAGAATAAACAGGCTCCCATCCCAATTCAGAGTGTGCCTTATGGGTATCTAAAGACAAAAACTGCATTTCATGAGGCTGTCCTTCAGACTCAACTCGATATGTTCCATGTCCCCATAATGCTTTTACTTTTTTAACAAGGGTCTCAACGGTGGCGAATTCGTCTAGAGGGGGACCAAAATTCCAACCCGTACATATCTTCGACTCTTGAAGTTTCGATCCAAGCAGCAGATATCCGGATAGGGGCTCTAGTACATATTGCCAAGGTCTTAGCGCCAACGGATACCGAATGTGCAGCACCTCATGTGAAGAAAACGCACGGACACAATCAGGAATGAGCCGATCCAAGGCCCAATCGCCCCCTCCAATCACATTACCCGCGCGACCCGAAGCCACATGCATGCCGAAGGACCGTCTATAAGCAGCCGTAACCAACTCGGCACAACCCTTACTTGAACTATACGGGTCATATCCCCCCATCGCATCGGTTTCTTGATAGGCATGGCCCTGGTCTGAATTGTCGTAACACTTATCACTGGTAACCACAACAACGCCTCTCACAGAGGACGTTTTTCTTGCGGCTTCCAACACATTCGCAGTGCCCATGACATTGGTTTCATAGGTTTCTAAGGGGCTTTCGTAGGAGACTCTCACGAGTGATTGCGCCGCGAGGTGAAAAACGATTTCAGGCTGCACCTGCTCAAAAACTTTTGACATACCATTTTGATTTCGAATATCTCCCCGAATGTCACTAAAATGCGGGCCAAAATTCAAGACGGTAAATAGATTTTTTTGAGTAGGAATATCTAAAGAATAGCCAGAAACAGAAGCGCCCAGTTGGCTTAGCCACAGACATAGCCACGCCCCCTTAAACCCTGTATGCCCCGTAACCAGGATACGTTTTCCTTGGTAAAATTTACCAAAGAGAGCCTCTAGCGATCCCATAACATCCATGGAGCCTGGCGGCTTTGAACCATGTGGGCCAAATCTAGTTTGTCTTTGAGGGTATCCATTGGGCGCCAAAATCCGTGGTGTTTATACGCTTGAACCTGACCTTCCGAAGAGAGTTTTTCTAAAGGTTCTTGTTCCCAAATGGCCATGGGATCATCTGCGATATAATCAAAAATACGGGTGTTGAGTACAAAAAATCCGCCATTTACCCACTGGCCATCACCCTTTATTTTTTCCTTAAATTGAGCGACATCTCCATTTTTATTGAGTCCCAAAGCCCCAAATTTTCCCGTAGGCTGAACGGCTGTGAGCGTGACCCATTTCTGATGAGACTGATGAAAGCGGAGAAGATCTGAAATAGAGAGGTCGGAAACCCCATCTCCGTAGGTCATCATAAAGGTGTCGCCGGTGATGTATTTTTGAATCCGTTTTAACCGAGCGCCAGTCATGGATTCTAGTCCGGTATCTGCCAGTGTGATAGTCCAGTTTTCACTGTGTGTGTTGTGATAGATCATTTTATTCGAGGATAAGTCTAGGGTTACGTCGGATTGGTGCATGAAATAGTGCGAAAAATACTCTTTGATTAAATAGCCCTTGTAGCCCAGACAAATAACAAAATTAGTGAAGCCAAAATGGGAATAGCTTTTCATGATATGCCACAAAATTGGCTTTTCTCCAATATCAACCATAGGCTTAGGCCTTAGGTTGGTTTCTTCGGAGAGACGGGTCCCCATTCCTCCCGCTAAAATAACGACTTGAGGTGGGCTTATTCCCATTCGATCGTGGAGGGTGGTTTCGATGAAATATCGTACACAACACGATTGATTTGAGGCACTTCGTTAATAATACGACTTGAAATTTTCTCGAGTAATTCATAGGGAAGGTGAGCCCAATTTGCGGTCATCGCATCTTCGGAAGTCACGGCTCTAAGCGCAATCGTATTGAGATAGGTTCGATTGTCACCTTGGACACCCACCGTTTTGATAGGTAACAATACCGCAAAAGACTGCCATAATTTTCGATAATAGCCAGCTGCTTTGATTTCATCCATCACAATAACATCGGCATCTTGCAAAATTTTAACCCGTTCTTCTGTGACTTCTCCTAAAATACGAATCGCGAGACCTGGACCAGGAAAGGGTTGGCGATAGATAATTTCTTCAGGAACGCCTAATTCGAGGCCTACTTTTCGCACTTCGTCTTTGAAAAGTTTTCGAAGGGGTTCGATGATTTTAAACGCCATTTTTTCAGGTAATCCACCCACATTGTGATGGGTTTTAATTTTGACAGCTGTCTTTGCAACCCCCACGGTAGCCGATTCAATAATATCGGGATACAATGTGCCTTGTGCTAAGAAGGGATAATCGCTTTTAAGTTCTACTGCTTTTTCTTCAAAAACCCGAATAAATTCTTCCCCAATGAGCTTTCTCTTTTGCTCAGGGTCTGTTACCCCTTTGACTTTTGCATAAAAACGCTCGGCAGCATTGATATACATCAAATCAATTTTGAACTGACCAGAGAAAAGTTTTTCAATGCGTTCAGCTTCGCCTTTTCGCATAAATCCTTGGTCAATAAAGACACAGGTCAGGCGGTCTCCGATGGCCTTTTTGAGTAAGGCAGCGACGGTTGTCGAATCTACACCACCTGACAAAGCACACAACACTTTACTATTTCCTACGGTCTCTTTAATTTCAGCCAAAGCGGTTTTGATAAAGGCATCCGGAGTCCAATCGGGCTTGCACCCGCAAATTTGATAGACAAAATTTTGAATAACTTCAGTGCCTTTCGGGGTATGAGCAACTTCGGGGTGAAATTGAACTCCGTAAAGCTTCGCAGCGGTGTTTCCCATACTAGCAATTGGGCAATTTTGGGTATGTCCCAAACGTTGAAATCCTGGAGGCATTTTCATGACGGAGTCGCCATGGCTCATCCAGATGGCCATTTCGAGCCATAAGCCTTCGAATAAATCAAAATTATTGTCTATATATAAATTAGCCTTGCCATATTCGTGGCTGTCACTTCTTTTGACTTCCCCGCCCAACATGCTTGCCATGAGCTGCATGCCGTAGCAAATTCCCAAGACAGGTATGCCTGAACGAAAGATATCGGGATCACATTGAGGTGCATCTTCCGCAAAAACCGAGGAAGGCCCCCCCGATAAGATAATGCCAGTGGCCTTGTATTGTGTCACAAGGGTTTCTAGGGACGTGGTATGAGGCAAAACCTCGGAAAAAACTTTTGATTCCCGAATACGTCTTGCAATTAATTCGCTGTACTGTGAGCCAAAATCTAGAATAACAATCATTATTTGTACATACCTAACCGTTGGGCTTTTTGATAGATTTTCCCTTCAGTCAAAAGAGAAGGGGCTATAACGACTTGAGTCTGATGCATGTCTCGGATGGTGTGAGCACCCAAGGTTGCAAAAGCGGTTCTGATGGCGCCTGCAATATTTTGAGACCCGTCGTCTGATTTAGACGGCCCCACTAAAATTTCTTTCAATGTCGCCACTGTCCCGACTTCAATTCGGGCGCCTCGAGGCAGCACTGCGTTTGGCGTTGCCATGCCCCAATGAAACCCTCGTCCGGGTGCTTCCGCTGCTTTTGCAAATGGGGACCCAATCATGACGGCATCTGCACCACAAGCGAGTGCTTTACAAATATCTCCAGAGTTCACAACCCCCCCATCTGACACAATGGCCACATAACGGCCGGTTTCTTGAAAATGCTGTTCACGGGCCGCCGCTCCGTAGGTGATAGCTGAAGCCATAGGAAGGCCAATGCCCAATACCCCTCTGGTGGTACACGCAGCGCCTGGACCAATACCGATAAAGACAGCCTGAACACCTGTGCGCATGAGTTCAAGTGTGACCTCTGTTGTGGTGGCATTTCCCACCATCACAGGAATGGGTAGTTCTTCGCAAAACTTTTTAAGGTCTAGATTTTTACTGTTGTCCTTAGAGATAAATCGGGTAGAAACAACGGTAGATTGAATAAGAAAAACATCTGCCCCGGCTTCGACCGCGAGGCGACTGAGTCGGGCGGCACTTTGCGGAGTAGAAGACACCACAGCTTTGGCATTTTGAGCTTTGATTTCTTTTATTCTTTGAATAACAAGGGCATCTTTGACCTCGTTTTTTTGGTAAATTTCTTGCATAAGCTCGACATAGTGTTCCTTACTTGTCGCTGAAATTTTCGCTAAAATGGTATCG
>JAHFDB010000043.1 GCA_023249195.1 bacterium
GTTTCGGGGTTTATATCTAAATGCGCCTTAAGGGCCATTAAGATAAGCGTTACCGCAGATTTATTCAGTTCCATACAGGCAGACATAGGCGCTGTTGTTAATGTAACCGGGTTAGGCCTGAATAAATACCCAGTGGCCATCGAATGAGCCGCATCTAAAGTGCTTTTTGCCCCCAACAAGTGCAAGGAAGCCCCACAAACAAAAAGCGTGGCAGCAACAAACGGAGCCCCCGCACACACCGCAATAGCCCCCAAAGTAACCGCTGCAGCCCCCAAAAGATGGTCCGAAGTTTTCTTAATGGGAATGCCATCGTAGAGTGCTTGCATAGTTTGGACTGCCTCTATCGTCTGCCCTAAGGAAGCATGGGCAAGTACCGACGCGACAGCGTCGAAGAGTGTGTCTGGATCCCATGGGTTTGAAGCCCTCGAAAAGGATCCCTTTGAACAAGATGTTGCGATAAGTTTTTGCATAATATACGCTCCCCCTTGTTATCGATAAAAAAAACATAGGATTTCATTTTATTTTGCGATATTTTGGAGAGAAGGGGGAGATTTAAACACAAAAAAGGCCCGAATTCACTTCGGGCCTTTTTCTTTATGGGGACTATTTTCCTGCTTTTTTTGCCTTTTTTTCTGTTCTTTTTTCTTTTAAAGTTTTGGCTGCAGGTTTTTTAACTTCTTTTTTAACTTCTTTTGCTTTGGCCATGAATAGCTCTCCTTTTTAAAAAAATAACTGAGTTCTCTCAGATGATTATTATTATATCACTGGATTTTTATGGCCCAAATTTTCTCGGGGGTTACCCGCCCTCTAAACGAACCCCTCCCATGTGGGCATTAGAAATGCTAAAATAACCCCTCTTTTGATATTTTTACTACACTTGAATCTAGAAAGTCACTTACTATGAGTTTGTTTGCCACCCTTGTTAAAAAAATTTGGGGAGATCCCCACGCCAAAGCTGTCGCTCCCTTGTGGAGAGTGGTTGAACAGATCAATGCCCTAGAAGAAGCACTGCTGCCTCTGTCTGATGAAGACCTTCAGAAAAAAACGCCTGAATTTAAACAAAGATTGTCAGATGGAGAAACCCTTGATGATCTGCTTCCTGAAGCTTTTGCGGTTGTAAGGGAAGCCTCAAAGCGGGTTTTGGGTATGCGACATTTTGATGTGCAGTTAATTGGGGGGATGATTCTGCACCAAGGTAAAATTTCAGAGATGAAAACGGGTGAAGGAAAAACGCTGGTTTCAACTTTGGCTACTTATTTAAATGCTCTAGAGGGAAAAGGGGTCTACCTGGTCACTGTCAATGACTATTTGGCTAAGCGTGACAGTGAATGGATGGGAACTTTATTTGAGTTTTTAGGGCTCAGTGTGGGCTTGATTCGTGCCAATATGCCCCCTCAAGCACGCCTTGAAGCCTATGCCTGTGACATTACCTATGGGACCAACAACGAATTTGGATTTGACTATCTGAGAGACAATTTGGCCTATGATATTATGCAGTGTTGTCAAATTCGAAGGCATTTTGCGATTATTGACGAAGTCGACAGCATTTTGATTGACGAGGCGAGAACCCCCTTGATTATTTCAGGTCCTGTCCAGGATTCTACTCAAAAATACGCCTCGATTTCGACCATTATTAAAAAACTGGAAAAAGACACTGATTTTACCCTCGATGAAAAACATAAAAATGTCGTCATGACGGAAGTGGGTATCGAGAAAATTGAAAAAGCGTGTGGCATTGACAGTATGTACTCGCCCGAGCATATGGATATTGCCCATATGTCGGTGCAGTGTTTAAAAGCCCATTATTTATACAGAGCGGATGTTGATTATGTGGTTAAAGAAGGGGAAGTTTTAATTGTCGATGAATTCACAGGACGTATTCTAGAGGGGCGGCGTTATTCAGACGGGTTGCACCAAGCTATTGAAGCCGTTGAAGGATTAAACATTCGAGAAGAAAGTCAAACCCTTGCCACCATTACGTTTCAAAATTTCTTTAGAATGTTCCCGAAGTTGGCTGGAATGACGGGTACAGCCCTTACCGAAGAGGCTGAATTTGGAAAAATTTATAATCTTGAAGTAGTGGTGATTCCCACGCACCGAACAATGATCAGAAAAGATCTTCCCGACGTTGTCTATAAATCAAAAGCCGAAAAATACAAGGCCATTATCGGTGAAATCAAAACCTGGCATGAAAAAGGGCAGCCTGTCTTGGTCGGGACCATTTCTATCGAAACCTCGGAACATCTTTCTACTTTGTTGAAAAAACAAAACATTCCCCACAGCGTTCTCAATGCCAAATATCACGAGCGCGAAGCTGAAATTATTGCATTGGCTGGAAAAGCCAAAAATGTCACGATCGCTACGAATATGGCGGGGCGGGGTACAGACATTAAATTGGGGGAAGGTGTTCCTGAGTTGGGCGGGCTTTACGTTATTGGAACCGAGCGACACGAGTCTCGCCGCATTGACAACCAGCTAAGGGGCCGATCGGGGCGTCAAGGTGACCCTGGATGCTCGCGGTTTTATGTGTCTTTGGAAGACGATTTAATGCGCATGTTTGGTTCGGAACGGATTATGAAAGTGATGGATACCCTAGGGCTTCCGGCGGATACCCCTATTGAACATGGCTTGATCAGTAAATCGATTGAAAAAGCACAAAGTAAGGTTGAAAAGTACTATTTTGGGATCAGAAAACAAATTTTAGAATACGACGATGTCATGAACCGGCAAAGAGAAACCATTTACTCGTTACGACGTTACTTCTTGGCCCATCAAAACCTGGATGACAAACTCAAAGAATTGCTTCATGACCTTATCAAACCCCTGTATAACATGTTTTATCATAGCCCCAAACCCGAAGATCAAGACCCGGAAGGCTTTACTGAGCGGCTTCAACTGATATTTCCTATTCAAAATCTTTCAGAACTTTTAAATCAAAAAGGAAATGTGGTCGAGTCCCTGACACAGACGGCTTTTCAGTTGTATGAGCACAAAAAAAACACCTATCCCGACGGTGTTTTTGATGAAGTGGTAGTCAAACGTATTTTATTGGGAACTTTAGATAGAAAATGGGTAGACCATTTGCACCAGATGGAATTGTTGCGTGAAGGCATTGGGCTAAGGGCCTATGGGCAAAAAGACCCCTTAATTGAGTATAAAATGGAAGCCTATGATATGTTCAAGGCCTTGCTTTTGGATATTTACGAGGACTCTTTCCAATTGATTTATAGGGCTTCATTAGAAATTCAAGAAGGGGAAGAATAAACCATGCTCTACGAGCTCAAACAGACTTTTTCAAAATCAAAAGAGAAATTCAAAAATCTCGGAGACTATCTTTGACGTTGCTGGATTAGTCGAGAACATTCGCCGTCTTGAAGCTGATATGAGTGAAGATAGTTTTTGGGCTCAGAATGCCAAGACTGCAGAAGTCATGTCCACCTTAACACGATTAAAGGCCAAGTTTTCTACCTATCAAAGTGTGTCTAAAAGCGCGGACGATGCCGAAACGATGATTGCGCTTTTGGAAGAAAATCCAGCCGATGAGAAAGAACTAGAAGAAGACATTCAGAAATATCTAACGCTTTTTGAAAGCAAAGTGGAAGAGCTTGAGATTCAATCGCTTTTGTCAGATAAATATGACACCTATACCGCTATTTTTAGCCTCAATTCAGGGGCTGGAGGTACAGATGCTCAAGACTGGACCCAGATATTATTTCGCATGTATACCCGTTGGTTCGACAAAAAGGGCTTTACCTATGAACTGATCGATGAAACGGTGGGGGACGAAGCCGGTCTTAAGTCTGTAACACTGGTTGTCAAAGGCCCTTTTGCCTATGGGTTATTGAAAAATGAAATTGGGGTTCATCGATTGGTGCGTTTGTCACCTTTCAACGCCAATAGCAAACGTCAAACCTCCTTTGCGGCTGTTGACGTGATTCCTGAAATTGTGGCCGATTTTTCGGATATCGAAATTGACCCCAAAGACTTAAGAATCGATACCTTTCGATCCAGTGGTGCAGGGGGGCAACATGTGAACAAAACCGATTCGGCTGTCCGCATTACCCACATCCCTACAGGTACTGTCGCCCAATCTCAAAATAGCCGGTCGCAAATTTCTAATCGGGAAGTAGCCCTGAATATTCTAAAGTCGCGTCTGTTGCAGCGCATGATGACCGAACACAAAACCGCCATTTCTGACTTGCGTGGGTCGGTAACCGATAATTCTTGGGGAAATCAAATTCGGTCTTATGTGTTTCATCCCTATAAATTAGTCAAAGATCTCAGAACCGATTATGAAACGAGTGATTTGCAGTCTGTCATTGACGGTCAGCTCGATGTTTTTATTTACAAGCATATGGTGCTCAAAAGAAAGACTACACCATGAAACCCCTGATCCGATGGCTTGTTTCTGGGCTTATTGTAGCGGCTTTAGGCACAGGGCTTTATTGTGTGTCACAACGGGTGGGATATGAGTCAAAACACCGGCAAGTTATGACGCTATTATCCCTCAAAGATGCCCAGAAGCTGGCCTCGCTGGGGGGGCTATCGCTGCCTTCGTTTTTGGCTCAGTTGGGACAGATGCATCTTATTTCAGCCGTTGTTTTAGATGAAGAAAGTGTCGATGATTGGGTCAGTTCAGGGAAAGTCACACTCAGTCACGGGGCAGACGTGCCTTCGGGGCTTCCGGAAGCCACTTATATAACGATTCCGAATGCTCACCTTTATGCCCAGGCTTTACAGTTTTTAGTGGCCACTTTCGGGGCGGCCTCTGTTCACAAAGAAGGGGCCCACACCCTTTCCGTTTTAACCGATTTTGACACCCTTAAAACCACGGGAGTCGGCCTTTCCCCTGAAATAGAACACATGGCCACTTCCCGCGGATTTTCAACCGTCATTCGACTTAAAAACAGCCCAACCCTATCCAGTGAACTGATTCGAACCAAATTCCACCTTTTTGATCGTCTATCCTCAAAAATGGTACTGTGCGAAGGGCCTGTTGCGTTGGGGTATCCGCATTTGTTTTCTGACATCCGTAAAGAAATTGTTTCCAGAGGGCTCACCTTTGGGGTCATCGAATTTAATGACCAAGTGGGTGCCAGAGAATTGGCCCTGCCCATTGCCGAGAATATTCGCCGGGTGCACAGCATTACCGAGCCCGAAATCGCCTCAAAATATACCCCCAAAAAAGCCATAATACGCTTCGTTCGTGCTGCAAAAGAACGCAACATGACCCTTCTTTTTGTACACCCCTTTCTCTCCACTCAAGATAATCGACCCTTGATGACCTTTAATCTGGACTATTTTTCCTCTCTAAAAAAAGCCTTGAGTCAGGCCGGATTTGACTATGTTTCAAACCTAAGCGGAACCCCTCCACAGCCGTCTATTTGGCAAAAAACCCTGATCGCGTTGGGGGCTCTGTTGTTACTGTGTTTAGATTTTCCTGGTTTGATTCTACCGATCTGTGTGCTGGTCGGACTGGGAAGCCTTTTAGATAGCACGGCCGTATCCGTCGGAACGGCGTGGATGATTGCAGCGACTTATCCAGCCATTGCCATCCTCGCTTTACACAAAAGCCCTTCTTTGAAACAAGCGATTCGGGCATGTGGTATGGGCCTATTGGGGGGGCTTTGGATCAGTGTCTTATTAGCTTCACCTCAAACCATGCTGGGATTAAGCACTTTACCTGGCATTAAAGCAGCGTTTGTGATTCCCGTTTTGTGGGTCGGCAGCGTGGCTTATGTGCGTCATGTGAACCGATCTTGGTCTTGGGCCACATGCCGTCAGATTTTAGACACCCCACTTCGGCTTGGCAGTATCCTGGCTGGAGGGCTTGTCCTTGCATGCGCTGTCTTTTATCTGATTCGCAGTGGCAATTCAGGGGCTGTCTCTGGATCTGAACTCAATACGCGCGATTTTCTGGAAACTCTTTTTTACATGAGGCCTCGCACAAAAGAATTTTTAATAGGATACCCTTTTCTTGTCCTATGGGTGATGGGTACCCCCAAAAAATGGTTTTTTCTGCCTCTCGCCACGGTGGCTTTGGTCTCGATGATCAATTCTTTTTGTCATCTTCATACTCCGTTTATCTTGACACTGTATCGCTGTATCTTAGGCGTCGGATTAGGCGGTTTTGTGGGGGTTGTCTATCGAACTGTTTATCACTTTTTTTATAAGGATCTCTCATGACATTTTCACTTTTAGATGTCTCTGAAATAGAGACGCTGCTTTCTATTTCGTTTCTAGATAAAAACCTGCTCAAAACGGCGTTTACCCACAGTTCTTTTGCCAGACAAGGTCAATCAGGGCGGATCGAAGACAATGAGCGGTTAGAGTTTTTTGGGGACGCGGTGGTGAAACTTATTGTAACCGAGTATCTTTTTCGTAAATTTTCCCGACATAATGAAGGCGATTTGACCAAAATTCGAGCCCGATTTGTATCCGACCAAACACTCTCCAAATTTGCCATTTTTTTAGATTTAGGCTCCCATATTATTTTGTCATATGGAGAAAAATTATCTGGCGGTCATCAGCGTGTTTCAAACTTAGCGAACGTGTTTGAAGCCTTACTGGGGGCGTACTATCTCGATCAAGGTCTAGACGCATGTCGTGCCTTTTTCAATCCCATTTTAGACCGTTTTTCGGATGATCTTCTCAAAGAAGAGGATCAGTTTGACTACAAAACCATGTTACAAGAATATCAGCAAAGGAGACATCTGCCCCTGCCTGTATATCATATTCTAGACGAAACCGGACCCGAGCATGCCAAACAGTTTCACCTTCAGGTTGAAATTCAACGCGCCCATGACACGGTCCATTTTGTCGGGGAAGGCATTTCAAAAAAAGCAGCCCAACAAAAAGCCGCCAAAGCTGCCCTTTCGGCATTCGGCAGCCTAACACACTCAAAGGAGACCCCATGACTACGACGACCCCCCTTCTCAGAACCCCTCTATACGATACCCACGTTGCAAGGAAGGCCAAGCTTGTACCCTTTGGTGGCTACTCCCTTCCCGTTTGGTTTTCATCGCTTAAAGACGAGCACACCGCCGTCAGGACACGCGCAGGCATGTTTGATATCTCTCATATGGGGGTCTTGATTATTTCTGGAATCGGTACCTTTGAGTTTTTGCAAAGGCTTTCTTGCAATGATCTTACGGGGTCACTATCAGGAAAAATGGTCTATTCCATGCTTTTAAACGAACAAGGCGGCATTTTAGATGACATTATGGTGGGGTATTTAGACTCGAAATTTTATATGGTGGTCAATGCCTCAAATAAGGCTAAAATAAGCACCTGGCTCGGACGTCATAAGCCCGACCAAATTTCCATTGTCGACCAATCGCCGGCCTACGGATTTATCGCCATCCAGGGACCTCAGGCTATTGAACGCATTCAATCTGTTTATCCGCAAACGATTCCTCCCAGATTTTCACTTTTTACGATGATTCTTGAGGGACATCTCTGTATCGCCATGAGAACGGGCTATACGGGAGAAGATGGCCTTGAACTTATTTTGCCCTCAGAACTCATGCCCCCTATATGGGACAAGCTGTGTGAATCGGGCATTACCCCTTGCGGGCTTGGAGCTCGGGATACGCTTCGATTAGAAGCTGGGTTACCCTTGTACGGACAAGAACTTTCCGAAAACATAACTCCCCTGATGACCCGCTATGCATGGGTAGTGAAATTCAAAAAAGACTTTATCGGGAAAGAGGCCTTGCTCGAACAACAAAAAGCGGCGCTTCCCTTGGTCACAGTAGGCATAGAAATGTGCGAGCGTGTGATTGCCCGATCGCACTACCGCATCGTAGAAGGTGGAGAAGTGACTTCAGGAACCCTTTCCCCCAGTTTGGACAAACCCATCGCAATGGCCCTGGTTAAACCCGAATTTTCAGCGCTGGGAACATCGGTACATGTAGAAATTCGAGGTATAGCCCATCAAGCACGGGTAGTCGAGGTGCCGTTCAGGTAGTGAGCTGACTCAATGCCTCAATCCAATCAGGGTGGGTATTTAAACACGGAACTAACACCAAATCTTTCCCGCCTGCACGGATAAAGATTTCTTTACCTCGTTGTCCAATTTCTTCTAGCGTTTCCAAGCAGTCCGACACAAATGCCGGACACATGACCAACAGTTTTTGACTACCAGCCTCGGCCAATCTCACCAGCTCAAAATCGGTATAGGGTTTGATCCATGGGTCGCGCCCTAGACGTGACTGGAAAGCGACAGACGTTTTTTTTAGAGGGATGCCTGATGTCTCAATAAATAATCGAGTCGTTTCCAGAGCTTGGGCTTTATAGCAGGTATCGATGGCCTTAGAGGGTGTGGTACAACAGTGCGGCGTTAGGCAATGACATCCGGTAGGGTCACTTTTTTTGAGGTGTCTTTCAGGAAGGCCGTGATAGCTAAACAACAGATGGTCAAACCCAGAGGCTATATAGGGCTGCGCACAGTTAACCAGCGCTTGAATATAGCGTGGATGCTGATAAAAAGAAGGCACAATCGTGAGTCGCATACGAGAACCGAGTTGAGCTAAAACAGACTTGGTTTTTTCAATGACCGTTTCGGTGCTCGACATGGCGTAATGAGGATAAAGTGGCACTAAACAAAGCTCTTCAAGGTCGGAATAATCTCGCAACAAACTCTTCAGAGCATCCTCAATCGAGGGGTTTCCATAGCGCATACCCAATGCCACTGGAAGAGACGTTTTTTCTTGTAAAAGTTCAGCCACTTTTTTGCTGATTGAAATCAAAGGCGACCCTTGTTGGGTCCAGATTTGTTGGTAGGCGTGTGCCGTACTTTGAGGTCGTGTGGGTAAAATAGTGCCATAGACAATCAAGGCCCTGAGCCAACTGGGGACATCCAGAACCCGTTCATCCATCAAAAATTCGGCCAGATAACGCCGCACAGCTGAAGAGGTAGGTGCATCAGGAGACCCCAAATTGACAAGTAAGAGGGCTTTTTTCATGATTTTTGTTCTGTCCCACGTGACCTGTGCGGGTATCTTTTAGAGGGTAAAATCATGTCTTTTTCGATGGGAATATGATGATCGACGGATTTAATTAATTCTTCGTGGGTGCTGCCTAAAAATGAAATAGCTTCGACCAAAACACCCCGACTTTTGAGGTGATAAACCAAATCTGTAAAATCGCCATCCCCGGAAACCAAGACCACAATGTCCAGTTTGTCGGCCAAAGAAATGGCATCAATCGCAATGCCCATGTCCCAATCTCCCTTGGCGGATCCATCCGAGCGTACCCGCAATGTTTTTGTTTTGATTTCGTATCCGTTACTTGCCAACATATCAATAAAGTTTTTTTGGTCGATATCAGGGTTGTCAATCACATAACAAATCGCCCGAATAAGTTGACGCCCTCGAACTGCTTTTTCCATCAATTTCGCAAAATTAAGCTTGCCGCCTTGTAAATGCTTGGCAGAATAAAACATATTTTGAACATCCACAAAAACACCGACACGTTGATAGTGACTAAATTGAGTTAACATAAAAAATTCTCCTTATAATTGGGCACGCATAATGTCGAAAGGGATTGATTTCCCTGTCATCAACTCAAAGGCGAGCATGCCTTGTCCGGCCAGCATTCCTGCCCCTCCTAAAATGGAAGCACCTTTTTCTTTGGCTTTTTTTAGAAACAGGGTTTCCGCAGGCTTGTAAATAATATCGCAACACAAGGTAGCGTTTGAGAGCCCCTCATAAGCACTCAGAGGCGAGGCATCAAGGTCAGGTGTCATTCCCAAGGGGGTGGTATTGATCACCAAATCAGCCTGCGCCAACAATTCGGCAAGGGGATCGTGATGTGTTGCAACTTTGATAAGGGTAGCAGAACCTGAAAGTGCCTTGGCCAGGTGCTCAGCCCGTTCATGAGATCTATTTAAAAGTGTCAGGGCATAAATCCCTTCTTGAAGTAAGCGGTGGGCAATGCCCTTGGCGGCTCCGCCTGCACCCAGAATCAGGACGCACTTTTTTTTGAGGCTAAAATGGGCTTCATTCTGCACAGAATAAACAAAGCCAGCCCCATCGGTGTTATAGCCGATCAACCACCCGTCTTGATTCACAATGGTATTCACGGCTTGGGCTTTTTGAGCACTCATATCCAGCTCATCTAGGTAAGGAATAACGGCTTCTTTGTAGGGAAGGGTGACATTAGCGCCCAAAAATTCAAATGCCCTTAAGCCCTTAATGGCTGCCTCTAAAGCCTCGGGAAGCACATGTAAGGGGATATAGGCGCAATCGAGCCCTAAATGCGCGTAGGCGGCATTATGCATAGCCGGAGAGACGGTGTGGGTGATGGGGTGGCCTATAACGCCTGCGAGACGAGTGGTTCCTGTAAGGGTCATTACATAAAAGTATAGGCCGATTCTGATTTTGAGGAAAGGATTAATCGTTGAAATCTTTTTGCTCAAAAATACGATATATTCTATAATTCGATATCACGATTACGTAGGAGGTTTTTTATGGCTGTCCCAGGTATTTCCGCCCAGCATTTTCCTACGCCAGATTATTCAAAACTCAAACAAAATCAAAATAATCAAGATCATAAACAAAAACTTGTGTTAGAAGATTTGCTCAATACCTTGCTCATTTATCGACCAGGAGGGGGGGGGCGCAAAGGGAGTAAAATAACCGTTCAACGCCCGTCAATTCCTTCTATTGGGGCGCAACAAGCCAATGTCAGTTCGGCACTGTTACAGCACATTGCGAATATGCTCAATTTGTCTAAATCTGAAAAGTTGGAAAAAAAAGAACGGAAAAAGACGCTAGACGAAACCCTTCAAGATGTTGAAGAAGCGGTAAATAATTGCTTGCATGAGATTGCCTCTAACAAAACCCCCATTACAGAGAAAAACGCCTCTAAACGAGAAGAATTATTGAGGATGTTGCAAGAACTCGATACTGCCTATGACTATATCGCGGATGAGTCGCAGCGGGTGAAGCTGTCAGACACCCTTTACAATGTGCTATGTCAACCTGAATTTTCCAGCGGAAAGCAAGATATGCGCTCGGCACTATTCGAGCTTCCACCTGGCCAATATTACAGCAATCGCACCCCTTTGATTAACGATGTTGTCTTTGCCTTTATTATTCACTCTCTGGTGCATCCCACACAAAATTTACGCCCTTACCGTGCCATCAAAAAAGCAATGGGTCCCTTAGGTTTGCCCGATATCGCCGATAAGCTGCAAACCTTTAATGAGTCTGATCAACAGCATATTTTGACTCAGATCATTTTATTAGGGGCCGATTTTCCTTTTAGCACCCACTTGCCACAAGCGTTAGGAAGCAATGGTCTGGATGTTATTATTTGCTGGTATTTTGATTTATTAGAGCCAGAATGCTTTCAAGAATATACCGAAAAATTAGAGAAGATTTTTGGGGAAGCATTTCGACGCCAAACGGCGGAAAAAATTCAAAACATAGTGAAAGAATTAAAGTTGCTTCTTACCCGATTAATGGCGATTATAGCGATTGCAGGGTAGATTTTATTTTTTAAGGTATTTGACGATGACTAAACTTGGAATAAACATGCGGTATAGTCATCGGGTTTATGTGAAGATAGGGCTTGGAGTGTTTTGCCAAACTTGGCCAATGCGGCTAGATTTTCTTTAGGGTCAGCAGCTTCCGGACATCTTTTCATTTACTTAGGTAGGTTAAGAAGTCCGTCTACAATCCGATTATAAGAACTTGAAATGCTAGCCATTGATCGAGTATATTGACCATCTTCTTTAGATATATCAACTGTTCTAGTTTTGGAATCTTTATACTCATTACATGTCTCTTGAGTAAGTTTAACAACAGGAATGCCTGCTTTTTCAGCAATCGACCTCAATTGAGGTGTAAAATCGCAGCACTTTTGAATAATAAAGGGGCTTGATTCAGTAAAAAATTGTTGGAACTCACCTTCAGTTATTGACATGCCTCTTTGAATTGCAAAAGTTTGAAATTTTCTAACACTATTATTAACATCCTGAACCCATTTTTCAGTAGAACTAGAAAAAGACGTATTTTCCTGAACACTTCCGCCACTAAATCGCTTTGCCAATTGCACAACCAATCCTAAAAATTTTGGCTGAAAACTAAGTCCTCTAAAACTCTGAGTTGTTTGATATTCCCCAAGCAACTTGATCCAAGAGTTGAAAATTGAACTCAAATTATCAATTGCTTGCAAGGAGAAAAATGATGGGGAAACCGGAGTAATAAAATAGTCAGTTGACATCATAATAAGGGCATTTATGATGCTGCTTGAACTTGGTGACGTATCTATCAAAATAAAATCGTATTTGTCTTTGTTTTTTTTTATGGCCTGTTCAAATTTTAGCGGAATCGTTTCTGTAAAAGAATTTCTATTTTTTATGATACTATAAATATCAGCTTCAATCTCTGAGAGATTAATCGAACCTGATATTAGCTCCACATACCCTTTATCTTCAGAAGAAATTTTAAAAACCTCCTTGGAAGAATTTTCTCCTTTTAACTCACAATTGAGATATTCTGGAAGTGATATATATTTCGCAATATTTTCACTCCACTTTGAACCAACTTCAGTTGAATATTCAATAGATGTAGAAAGCCCATACATTGCGGATGTTAAATTCATTTGTGGATCTGCATCAATCAACAAAACCCGGCAACCACGATCTGCCAAAATATAGGCTAAATTGTGTACAAGAGTGGTTTTACCAACACCACCTTTATGATTAAAAAACGTGATCGTCTTTCCCATAAATTTTAATGTACCATTAGCGTGTAAAACCGTCCAGAAAAGTAACAAAACGGGTGCACCAAAGTTTAATGGGTAAAGCCGAGTAATAAAGCATTTGACAAAAAGAGAAAGGCTCCAAAAATTTTTTAGCCAGAGCTAACTGGCTAAATTCTAAAAAGATTTGGAGCCGTC
>JAHFDB010000078.1 GCA_023249195.1 bacterium
TTTTAAGGACGCAGAAACGGATTTGGATGAAAAGAAGAATACGTGTAAGATCAAAGAAAAATATAAAACAAAGATTTGCGAAAAATTGATTAAGACCCCTAAAAAGTACAGGTCGTTAAACGATTGCCTTAAAGATGCCGCAGTGAAACCTTTTTTTGCCGGCAGATAATCGTGTAGCCTATTTAAATTAACGTCAGAGCCCCCCCTTCCAACTCACAATTGGGTACCAATCAAATATCAAATATCAAATATCAAATATCCTAACAGAGCCTGAACCTTCCCATTTATAAAAGCATTTCTATTCATAGATTATTGTGTGCAACTCAAAACTTTGTTGACTCCATCCCTCTTCATTATTATACCTTCGTTCACATGAAAAACTTCTTAAAACCCTGCCGAAGTCGTATGGTGGAGAGCTATTAAAAACCCCTAAAGGAAGGTCCCACGGCAGGCCCCTAGATACGCGTAATACCATGCATCTTGTCTTGAGATCTTCAAAGGCTAAGGGAGATTGGTCTTTTAGGCGTCCTGCTAACAAGTTGAAAATCCGGCAAATCGTCACAAAGTTTTCGGAGAAATATGGGATTAAAATACTTTCATTGGCAAATGTGGGGAATCATCTTCATTTTCACATTAAGCTTTCAAATCGTTACACCTATAAATGTTTTATAAGAGCAATCACGGCGGCCATTGCTATGGCCGTATCAGGAACAAGCCGATGGAATCCTTTAAAAAAAGAACCTAAAGACCGTTTTTGGGACTACCGTCCGTTTACTCGAGTTATTATTGGGTTTCGAGCATTTTTAAATTTAAGAGATTATATTGAAATCAATGAGCTTGAGGGATTTGGATTTCAGAGACCGCAAGCAAAGTTCTTTCTGAAGTGGCATCAACTTAAGATTTTAGACGAAACGGGTAAGTGATCGCTCTAAGGCCAGTAGGTCAAAGACCACTCAGGCCAAGAACCAGAATATGCTAGAACCAAGAGCGTACTGCAAAGTCCCGCCGATCTTCCCAAGTAGTGCAAAGTCCCGCCGATCTTCCCAAGTAGTGCAAAGTCCCGCCAGGTATTCCCAAGTAGTGCAAATCCCGCCAGGTCCTGAAAAAATTTTGAAGATCAACGGCACGGGGAGGTAGGATTTGAGTTTTTTTGACTCTCCATCCATCCATTGAAGATATCGGGCAACAGCTGATAATTTTTTAGTCTTGTTTTTGCGGCGACAAAAATACCCCCCAAGGGTGTGTATTTTTTCAAGTTCTTCTGACTTTTGGGGCTTATAGAGTTTGTTGACGTAGTTTACAAAGGCTATCGCCCTGACGTATGCAAGCTCCACAACCTGGTTGGGAGTTCGCCAGCCCAGCGTTTTGGTATATCGCTCCTCGTTCCAGTAATCGCTATATATTCGGGTTGCTATCTGAAGCTCCTGGAGTGAGTTAAACTGTCTTTGGCTATAGAACTCCTGGTCATCCCACTTGTGGGAGTTTTCAACCTTTCCATTGATTTCCTTTTCGCCGACAGGGATGAGTTTGTGTTGGATTTTTCGCTCTTTGCACCACTCGTCAAAGAGATGAAACTCAGTTGGCCTCAAACCCCGCTGGGCGCTAAATTTATCAGTAAATTCTGTGGCATTGTCGGTTTGGATTTGGATGATACTGAAGGGACACTTCTGTTCAAGTTCATCGAGGAAAGCTATCACTGCTGGTAAAGTTCGATACTCGATGGTGCGTATTAAACGCCAGCTGGAGTGGTGGTCAATGGCAGAGATCTGGTAAAATTGACGATCCTGGACCTTGTAGGAAACGTATTTGATATCCAATTGCAGGTACCCTGGCCAAGGCCGTCGGTAGCGCTTTATATGCTTCTTGGTGCGCTGCTTTTGATACTTCTGGGAGATGAGGCCAGCTCTCTTTAATATCCCATAGACAGTGCTTGGCGGGCATTTCATGTTGTAGTCTTTTTTGAGATAAAAACTGATCGTCTCTGGACCTCGGAAGGGGAATAATTTTTTTAGCTTTCTGACCCGCTTCTCAATTCGGTGAGTTGTCTTATTCCAAAGCCGCTTGGGGCTGCGAGACAAAGGCTTCAAAGCTTCAAGAGATCTGGAGGCCAAAAGTTTCGCCCCCCACTTGTAAAAGAAGTCCGTTGAAAACCCTCTCACCTCACAGGTTTTCTTCACATCTTTGGGGGAATCACTGACAGCCTTAATCAGGTAATAACGACGCTTAACTTCGGGGTCCGTAACCTTATTTGCCTCCTCTTTAAGACTTGGCAAGAGCTCTCTGAGTTGATATTTCAGTGCTGACATCTCTCTCTCCCTTGTTGATGAATTTACCCAATAAAATCAAAAACTAGGACGGACTGAGATGTCACTTACTTTCTTATGCCTAGAACAAAACCCTAATCCTCTCCCATACTTCCCCCAAATCTGCCGCCGATCTTCCCAAGTAGTGCACATTTATCCCCAATCGGCTATTTAACCCTTTTACAGGGGCGAACAATATTTAAACAAGAATAGGGGGGCCTAAGCCGATTTAGCCTCCAGCCGTTACCCGTCGTGGGTTGGCAAGACTTGCATAGTAACGACACAGAGTTTCGAATGAATTGGTTTGTATAAAGAATTGAATCTACAGGATCTTATGACTGATAAATTTGCCCCGGTAAAACAGTTCAATCCATTACTGGTAAAAGCCTCAAGAGCCAAAGCTCTTAGAATTTTTTGTTCCATGCTAAATACGTCATTCTTATTATTGCTATTCTGCGTCGCTCCATCCACATTTGCCCAAAACAACCCATTTTCTGCCAAGGACATAGTCCGCAACCCGCCCTATTTCGTAGACATACGAGATGTTGTTAAACACAAAGCACCCCTGGGCGAAGAACTTCAGAACTTACTGGAAGCGATGACCGATAATCCCGCAAAATTCTTCCCAGAGGGAGTGACCTTCTCCTCCCAAGGCCCCGGATATGCGCCCATTACCCGTAAGAACTCTGTGTATGGAATAGAAATTCAATCTGGTATTTCGGTGAATCCTGAGACGTCAATCCTCAGCCTTCCTCTAGTGGCTTTCCTTCACTCCGATAGTTTAGGTTATGTTTTTAGGCAAATCTTAGTAACAATATGTCTCTTAAACAAAACCATTGAAGCCGTTGAAATTGGGCCTGACCTGGCTCTTCAAGATACCCAGTTTCAGGTTAAGGTAGGATTACTCCAGCGCAAACTCTTTCTTGAAGAACCCACCCTTAAGTGGCGGAAGATTTATCCCATTGGTGTTGGAGGTCTTGACGAGGGTGTGAGCCCCAACTCCCAACGTAAAATCAAATTACTTACACCCACGGTTAACGAGGGGGCACTAGAGAGAAAGTGGGTTATTTCATCAAGAACAAAACCTTCTTATTTTCG
>JAHFDB010000044.1 GCA_023249195.1 bacterium
CACCAAACTCCGCTCCCCAACTGTATATCATTTGTAAAACGTCATGCTTGTAAGGATTCAGTTTTATTTTTTCAGGATCTCCAGGACACAAACATTCATAACTTTGAGGCACACCATCCATGGTGAATTGAAAGGGAACCTTCACGGGGGTTAGATTTATTGTCTCTAGCTCTTGACGGGGTATTCCTTCTAAATGTGAGGGGGGTTGCACACCGGTTATTGTAGGAAGGCTACTTGTAGTAGTGGGGCTTCTTCTAGTCGCTCCCGGGCTACCTGAATCTGAAGAAGAGGTGCTGCTCGAAGAAGATAGTTTAGATGCCTCTTCGACAATCAGGCTGAGTAATCTTGAAATAAAGTCTTGAGTGAAATCGATAGTAAAGTAAGAAAACAATAGAAAACTTTCATCGAGTTGTTCATGCAGTGTGTTGGTGACCTTGACTAGCAGAGCTTCTTGTTTTGGTATATCCGCAGTCATTGCTTTTTCTGAGGAATTTAGCCTAGAGGTTACTTGCTCCTCAAACAATCGGACTATTTCTTTGGCATCGATGTGTTTAGAAGGTGTTAATTTATCCTCTTTTAATTTATCACAAATAGCAGTAACAAGATCGTTTGCAGCTTTACACAGTTTTGAAAAGGAGGGCGGTTTAACAGCCGCTCCTTGAGAAGCAATTATTTTATTATGACGAATACACATTATTCACCCCACCTAAGATTCACTTACCCTAAATTTCAAGCTCCCTTTTTGAATTCAGGCCGTGATTGTACCATAATCCCCTCCAGGACACGAAGTTCATATCTTAGGATTCAATCGAGGATTTGAACTTTCCCTCTATTCCCGATACAATCACAGGCCATCATGAGCACCGCACTTCGACTCCCCGAATGGTTTAGACATTCAGGTGGCAAATTAAAGGCCACACGTCAGCTTTCGGCCACCCTTGAAGCCGAGGTTCCAAACAGCATTTGCCAAGAAGCAAAGTGTCCTAATCGATCTGAGTGTTTTTCTAAAGGTGTCCTTACCTTTATGATTATGGGAACCATTTGCACCCGAAATTGCGGATTTTGTTCTGTAGCTCACGGAAAACCACTTCCCCCAGACACAAAAGAATCTGAAACCATTATATCAGCCATTGAAAAATTAAACTTGCGTTTTGTGGTACTCACATCCCCTAATCGAGACGATTTAAAAGACAACGGCTCTGGACATTTTGCCTTTATTGTACGTGAAATCAAAAAAAATATGCCCCATGTCAAAGTAGAAGTGTTGATTCCTGATTTTCAAGGAAATAAACAGGATTTAGCAACCGTTGTCGAAGCCCGACCTGATGTTATTAACCACAATATGGAAACAGTTTCTTCCCTGTACAGAACGGTGCGTCGAGGGTCTTTATATCAGCGGTCTTTAGGCGTTTTAAAATCCATCAAAGAAATAGACCCCACGCTTCTCAGTAAAACCGGAGTCATGTTGGGCTTGGGTGAAACCGAACGAGAATTATCCCAGATATTTCAAGACATTCAGACGGCTGGCGTTGATATTTTGACTTTAGGACAATATCTGAAGCCCGACAAAAACAATTTGGAAGTCCAACGTTATTATCATCCTGATGAATTCATCACGTTAAAAGAAGAGGCCTTGGCCCTTGGCATTCCGTACGTATTTTCAGGACCCTTGGTTCGCAGCTCGTTTTTAGCCGAAACGGTTTTTGAAGATTTAATAAGAAAGGAGTCCCATGTTCACTCAGCCGATTAGCCTTATTGTAGGGTCTTATGTTCTAGGCGCACTTCCTTTTTCCTTGATTGTCAGCCGAATAAAAGGCATTGATTTACGAAAAGTCGGATCTGGAAACTTGGGCGCCACCAACGTCTATCGGGCAATGGGTTTTAAGTATGCTTTGGTGGTCTTCCTTCTAGACGCCATTAAGGGCTATATCCCTACCCATATTGCCTTAAATTTGACCGATCCTTCTATGCATATTCTTGTCGGATTTATGGCCATTGTGGGGCATTCATTGTCTCCATTTGTTAAATTCAAGGGTGGAAAAGGGGCTGCCACTGGCATTGGGGTGCTCATGGCCATTAGTCCCGATGTGTGCTCCATTGTTGCCTTGATTGCGATTGCGATGATTGCCATCTTTCGATATGTGTCTCTGGCCACCATCCTGTGCAGCCTGTTGACGCCCCTGTTGCTGTGGGGCTTCGGATATCCCATAGAATATGTCACCTTTGTAGGCATTATTTCTGCCTTTATTATTGTGAGACATCGACCTAATATTCAACGTTTACTGACTGGCCAAGAAAACAAAGTATAGCGAGCAACAAAATGAAAAAAATCGGGGTTATTGGATGTGGGGCTTGGGCAACAACGGTTGCCATGCTCTTAGCAAAAAACAACCACGCCGTCATGATGTGGTGTCATAAACAGGACTATGCCCATGCTATTCATATGGGACACGAGAACCCCTTTGTACTCCCAGGTGTGACCCTTCCACTCACCCTCCAAGCACGCACCGATATGTCAATGGCTGTGAGTGGCTGTGAAGCCTTGGTTTTAGGGATCGCCTCGCCCTATTTGACGCAGGTACTTGAACAACTGAAACCCATTTATACCCCAGGAACCCCTATTTTAAGCTTAACCAAGGGTCTTTTAGACAATGACACCCTGTTCCCTTCCGATTACCTTAATTTAAGCTTAAGCAAATGTCCTATCGCTGTCTTATCCGGGCCCAATTTAGCCCTTGAAATTGCGCAAGGAAAACCCGCAGCCTCTGTTATTTCCTCAGAAAAGGGAGACATTGCCCAATTATTTCAACAGTATTTGAACTCGTCTTCGTTCCGAGTATACACCTCTGCCGACACCCGAGGGGTTGAGCTTGGAGGTATTTTAAAAAATATTATGGCCATTGCTGCCGGTCTTATCGATGGGCTTGACCTGGGATACAACGCGAAAGCCGCCTTAATCACAAGGGCTTTGCCTGAAATGAGTCGGTTTGGAAGCCGATTCAATGCCCATTCTGAAACATTTTATGGACTTTCCGGGTTGGGTGATCTTATCGCCACGTGCACCTCGTCTCATAGCCGAAACTGGAAAGTCGGACATGCCCTAGCTAAAGGAGAAACGCTTGATACCCTCGCCTCAGGTTCTGCGATCTCTGAAGGGGTTCGCACGATTAAAGTTGTTTATAAAATTGCCCAAACACTGCGCATTGATATGCCCATTACATTTCAACTTTATAGAGTTATTTATGAAAACCTCTCTCCACTAGAAGCGCTTCAAACATTAATGAGCAGAGATGCGAAATCCGAACATCTGAATCTATGACAAGCCGACACAAGTTATCTCGTTTTTTTGTACTCCTGCGATTCGTTGTCGATTGCGCACTCATTCCTTGCATTATTGTGACAGCCTATCTATTAAAATTTAAATTGGGCTGGATGTTTCAACATTTCTTTTCTTTATCCGTAGGTGAAATTTATCGCAACAAACAAATTGAAGATTATCTCCATGTGATGTGGCTGATTTTATTAGTTTGGATTTTCACTTTTTACTTTTCCGGATTTTACCGACGCTTTACCGGATTAATGCCCGAAATTGAAGAACTCATAGTCATTACAAAGGGTGTCACCCTAGCCACTGTCGAAATTATGGCCCTTATTTTTATTGATAAATCTTTCCCTGAATCCCGTTATGTCATTGGCTATGCCTGGATTGTAGGAATAGGAACATTGGCACTTTCTCGGCTCATTCTGCACCGTATCGAACAAAGGTTTTTACGACAAGGAAAAGGGCTTACCCGAGCTTTAATTATTGGGGCAGATGCCATGGGTCAAGATTTAGCCGAACGCATGGTCACGGTTCCTGGAATGGGATTTTATTATGCAGGCACTCTCGATCAAACACCCCCTCAAGAATGTCATTTTCATTTGAGACAAAAATTTCATTTCCTTGGAGATCCTTCTGATTTTCAGACCATTGTCAAAGCCCACGCCATTGAAAGCATTTTTATTACACAAACCATTTCTCCAGGGCTACTCGATGAATTATCCGTTTACTGCAATATCCATGATATCGACTTAAAATGGGCCCCTGAAATCGGATTTTTAATGCCAGGAATTTCGACCGTCGAAGAATTTGATGGGCTGCTATTTGTTTCTTGCAACCTTCCTAAATACGGATTTAAACAAGCCCTTAAAAGAGGTTTTGATACCCTTTTGGCTCTTCTTTTATTAATGCTACTCTCCCCTCTTTTTCTAGCCATCGCCTGTTTAATCAAGTGGACTTCCCCACATGGGCCCGTTTTTTTCACACAAGAACGCACCGGAAAAGATGGGGTCCCCTTCGGAATGTTTAAATTTCGCACGATGATCCCCGATGCCGAGGCTCAGACAGGCCCTGTTATGGTGAGTGAAAAACAAGAATCACGCTATATTAGACATGGCAATTTTTTGAGAAAAACCTCATTAGATGAACTGCCTCAGTTGATCAATGTTCTGCTAGGGACTATGAGCTTAGTAGGGCCTCGTCCAGAAAGGCCTTTTTTTGTAGAAAAATTCTCCAAAGAAATTCCCCATTTTGAGCTGCGTCATAAAGTAAAAGGGGGCATAACAGGCTGGGCACAGGTCAATGGACGATCTGTATTGACTCGAAAACCTGCACATAAATTACGTTATGATTTATATTACATCAAAAACTGGTCCTTGCTTTTCGACCTTAAAATCATGCTTAAAACAATGGTCATTGTCTTTAAGCGTGAAGAAGCCTATTAGTCCATGGGAACCGCCCTGTTTGGAGGGGCCTTTGACCCTTTTCACAAGGGCCATCTCTCCATTTTAAATGCCTTAGACAAGCACCCCCTTATTCAAAATAGTGTGGTCATTCCGACTTCAATCCCTCCCCACAAACCCATGCCTTTTTTTTCAGCACCCCACCGTCTTGCCATGCTAAAGCAAGTCATCCATCTACAAAACCTAAGCATCCCTGTTACGCTAAGCGATCTAGAAATTGCCCATCAGGGGCCTTCTTACACCATAGACACCCTAAGACAGCTTCTCTTGCAAAATGTTTATCCACAGCCTTTTTTCATAGTAATAGGGGCAGATAACTTTTTCACGTTCCATCAATGGAAATATCCTGAAGAAATTTTGACCCTAGCACATCTACTGGTACTCAATCGTGAAGGGTACGGACACACACCCGATGCGTATCGCACCTACTTTTACACCCACTTTTCAAAGGGATGGGAGAAGGTATCCTTTGCTAACATGGAGCCGGTCACAGTCTCATCGCAACATATTCGAGACAGGCTTTCCCAAAACCTGTCTATTTCAGGACTTGTCCCAGAATGCATTGAACGCTACATTGGTGCCTTATGGTAATTGGATTGTTAGGTCGTGTCGGCAGTGGTAAGTCACATATTGCGTCTGTTCTAGAGACTCATTTTAAGTGTGACTGTATCGATTTAGACAAAGTAGGCCATGCCCTTCTTGAAGAAGACTATATCAAATCTAAACTTCTCTCTCTTTTTGGAGAGGGGATATTAAACCCCGACGCTAGCATTAGCCGACCGAAGTTGGGTGAGCTTGTTTTCTCACAAGAATCTAAGCTCAAAGCCTTAAATACACTGATGCACCCTGCTATGAAAGAAAAAGTATTAACTTACCTGAAAGAAACAAAATCCGAGGGAAAAGTTTTTCTAATGATTGGAGCCTTGATTGAAGAAATTGGACTCTTGCCTTATTGCGATAAATTATTGGTAATTGACGCGGAGGACTCTGACATTGAAGCCCGCGTTGGAACAAAATTTTCTATCTCTCAGCACCAAAAAAGCCGTAGTCACTATTTAGAAATAGCCCATAGCATTGTTCACAACAGATATACCTCACAGTCTGAGCAAGAGGCTATTCGAATTTTTAAAGAACTTTTTTAAAAATCAGAATATCCGGGCCTTCTTTCCATAAAAAATACCCCCATTCCCCAGAATAGAGTTGCTGCAGTTGAGCAGTTGAAATAGCCCTGTCCTTCCTTTTAATCACGATAAACTCTTTTTCAAAAAACCGTTTAACGTGCCTGTGCTGATTAACCAAGTGCCACTTTTCTTCAAAAGCTTGTCTCTGAAACATATCTTGTGTTAGGGGGCCTCGGATGGTCAGTGTGTTATTAATATCCAAGCCCAGTGCCTCGTAATCAAAGCCTAGATTCAAAGAAATCAAAAGGTGGGTCTTTGAAGAAACCTGCCCTTTTAAACTAGCCACAACAAAGTGATTAATCTGCTGATTTTCAGCACTTTCAGCCTGGACTTGAAACAGCTCTCGATATTCTGACGCATGACACCCCAACTGCAAAAGAATAAATGCACCCAAAAGAAAATAGGGCCATTTTTGATGGCGAAAGCGAGCCAAAACAAAAAAAACGATCAAAAATGCCACCAAGACCGAAGAAAAATAGTAAATAGCATTCAAGCGTGCCACAAAAAAAAGCAAATAGATCATATTTAGAACCCAAGTCACTGACAACAACGAAGTAATAGAATCGTTTTTTCTAAAAAACAAAAAAGCTTGATAAACCACAACAGGAAAAATAACCGCCCAAAGAAATGCAGGGAATAAGTCCGGTGACAGTCGAACCAATTTTTCCAGTGCCGAGTGACACACGCTCAGCGTATCATTTTCTCTGAGGGTATTTTGAACCTGATGAATAAAGCCCAATCGTCCCATAGGATGTAAAAGATACGGGCTAATCACCACCCCAATGACTCCCATAAGACACACCGAACCTATCCAGTTGCGGACATGCGTTTTAAAATGCCCAAACTCTCTTTGAGACACTTCTTTTTTAAAAAAATAAAGAAAAATCACTGGATAATAAAAAATCGCTTGCAGCTTAGTCGAAATCGAAACCGCCAGCATGGCAGACGAACCCAACGCCTTTTGTTTTAAAAGAAAATAAAAAGAAAGCATCAAGAAAAAAAACATCATGGCATCTGGGTGATTCCAAACGCCAAATACCCAAAATTTAGGCAGGGTTACCACCGTTGAGGTGGCTAAAAAAGCAAAAAAGGGGGGGTGTTTTATTCTGAGAATACGATAAAAAACCACAAGAAGCAGCACTGCAAAAAAAACACTCAAAAGTCTCGGCATTAATACGATCATCAGCGTATTATGAGTCGCCAAAAAGGGAAGCGTCACCAAAAAAGACAAAATAAAATAGCCAAACCCATACACAAATCCGGGAGAAGAAAAGAACAAAACAGGATCAAGATGCAGCATGCCTGCATACATACGATGTAAAAATTTAAAATGTTCAAACTCGTCCGAGCCCCGCATAATGCGCAAAGACTCACACCCATGTGTACTTAGCAGAACCAAAATGGCCCCTACACACCCTAAACCCAACAGGGCCACTATTCTTGTTAATCGACGCATGGTGTCCATGGTATCATACCCTTCACTATGAATCCCTACATACAAATCCTTTTAGCTACAGTCATTTGGGGGGCTACAGGGGCTTTTGTAAAATTGATTGATCTTCCGATATCAGCCTTAGCCAGCGTAAGGCTCTTAGCCCCTACAGCCGCCTTGTTGCTTTATTTTATCTACAAGAAAAAACTGGCTTTTTTAAGCACTACCCCCCGATCCCTCGTGTGGGTATCTGTGATCAATATTATTCGAGTGGTCATGTATTTTATTGGCTTTAAAAATACATCTGTGGGCAGTGCCATTATTTTACTCTACACATGGCCTATTTTTGTGACCATTGCCGCCTCTATTTTTCTAAAAGAGAAAAGCACACGCCCCATGAAAGCATTAATAGCCCTCGCCTTTTTAGGCACCTATGTCATTCAAATGCACACCCGTTTTTCGTTTCAAGATCACGACTTTGTAGGCATGATGGCCATGCTGATTTCATCACTATGCAGTGCAGCCACAGTTGTTATTTTCAAAGCCACCGGAGACACCCATTCTCATACAGAAAAAGTCTTTTTTCAAAACGCAGCGGGAGGCCTTTTAGTGCTTCCCTTCCTCTACTGGTTAATCCCCAACCCACAACCCATTCCTTTAGCCATTGCCGCCGGATTTGCCATTTTTACAGGCGTATTAGGTTATAGTTTGTTCTTCTCTGCGTTAAATAAAATCCCCTCTTCCCATGCGTCTTTTTTATCTTATTTTGAAGTCATTACCACCCTTATTTTTAGCAGTTTTTTGCTTCATGAACATGTGACTTGGAACATGACTCTTGGCGGAAGCATGATATTATTTTCTGTTATTTTTCTGCATCATTTTCGGACTGTTCCCGAAGAAGACATCTAAAACAATGCTAAAAAAAAGCCCTCTGTTAAAATTTTCAAACAACGCGCTTCGTTCCCATCTTTGCCAAAATGCTTGGCAAGAGGGTCTCGATGTCTTTTTTACTCAAAACGTCCCTTTTTCAGGCAGAAACGGGCCCAGTTATGCCAAAAAACTGGTTTCCATTTTTATCCCCTTAGCAACCCCTATCGACGGACCTCTGCACGTGATCGAATATGGGGCGGGGCTTGGTTTTTTAGGACGACAATTTCTGGATCATCTCAAAATCCAGTCTCCAAAACTTTATGACAGAACCACCCTGCATTTAACTGAATATAGCCCCGTTATGATTGCTCAGTGGGAAAGAGCCACCTATTTTAAGCCCCACAAAGACCATATGTGTTTTACCCAACTGGATATGACCCATTTTGACCTTCCTGTCAAAGCGCTTTTGTCCTACTCCGTTTATGGACTCGATTCCCTCCCTACACGTCATATTGAGGTTAGAAACAACCAGATCTTTGAGGTTCTTATTCAAACCACTCTCAAAAAAAATGCGACGCTAATCAACATCACACAAGAGCCCTATCCAGCCCTCACTGTTTCTGAAATAGAATCGGTCTTAACAGACACAAACAGCCTTAAAGCGCGGCGATTATCCCCCCAAATTGTGACCCAAATTGAAGAAACTTTTCATCCTGCACCCATCGAAACACTGCCACACTGGTCAAAAGAAGAAAAACAAGACCTCTCTGCCTTTGTTAAAAGCCTAAAGTTGACACATACCGTGCAGTTTAATTTTATCCCAAAACTCAAAAACCATCTTCAGAATGTCCTTAAAACCTTGCACCCTCAAGGGCTCCATCTTGTGAGCGACTTTGGCATGGCAAGCACAGTTACCGAAACACCCTATACCCATCTCACGGCTACCTATGGAACCACACAGTTTTATCCGGTATGTTTTCTTCACTTAAACTTTCTTGCTGATACCTTGAAAACGTGCCATAGCCAAACACATAGAGCCCTAGATCAAACCCAAGAATGGGCATTTTCACGACATCCCCTTCCGTCCTCCATTTTTGAAGCCCCTGATTCAGATGAAGACCCCTTCATGGCACCTATTTCCCAGGTATTAGACACCATGGAAACACTCCCCCCCTTCGAAGAAGACTATCTTAAAAAATGTCACGCCCTTATTCAAAGCCTTACACCAGACCAACAGTGCGATTATTACCTGCTCAAAAAGGCTTCTCTCCAATTTTTTGAAGATGGTCATTATGCAGAGGCCTTTCAATTAGCAGAAAAAATGGTCGATCTGTATGAGGGCTTAGCCATTGACGGCATGATGGTTGCCGGATGGATTTATCAACAAGATAAACGCTATGAAAAAGCCGAAGCATGCTTTAATGCTGTATTGCATCACTGTCCCACGTTTGCAATGGCTTATGCGTCTAAAGCAGTCTCTTGCTTAGCACAGAAACAGAACTCAAAAGCAAAAATTCTTTTGAAAAATGCGATTCTATACAGCCAACCCCGCGATATGACATTATTTATGATAACACTTAACAAACTAGGTTAATGGTCAAGAGACCTCATTCCCGAAGAAGCATAGAAATGCTATAATCCACGGATTCAAAAACCCATAATAAGGAGAAAAAATGGCCACCATCACCTTTAAAAGCGAGCCGGTATCTACTGTGGGAACCTTGCCCTCACTAGGCAGCCAAGCCCCAGAGTTTCACTTGGTTCGATCTGACCTGAAAGAAGTAAGCCTTCAGGACTATGCTGGAAAAAGAAAAGTACTCAGTATTTTTCCAAGTTTAGACACAGGTGTTTGCGCAGCTGCTGTTCGCACATTCAACCAAAAAGCAGCGGGTTTAACCAACACCGTTGTGTTGAATATTTCAAAGGATCTTCCCTTCGCACTAAAGCGTTTTTGCGGAGCAGAAGGCATCAATAACGCCGAAGCCCTCTCTGCTTTTCGAAGCTCGTTTGCCCATGATTATCAAGTAGAACTTCTAGGGTCACCCCTAAAGGGTCTTTGCTCAAGAGCCGTCATTGTCTTAGATGAAAACAACAAAGTCATCTACACAGAACAAGTGCCAGAAGTCACACAAGAGCCTAATTATGAGGCTGCTTTAGCCGTACTTTAATAGCTTATGCGATGCTAGAAAAATGCTACAGATGCGTTATTTCTCGAGAAGCGGAACATAGCAGCGCTATGTGACCGAAGCGAAAATGGCGCAGGTGGGGTATTTTTCAGCAGAGCACCGAAGGGGAATGGGTTCAAACCCCACTGTCGCGCAACCGTAGACCTTATTTATTAAGGGTAGCCGGATTACCTTCACCTCACGTCTTTATTCAAAGACGACAAAAAAATCTCCAATCGCTCGCGGTTGGCCACCAGGAGATAGTTATGACCCGTGTGTCTGTTTTAGGTATTTTTTTAAGTTTAGCCTTATGTTCAAGCCTTGTTTTTGCTTCTGGATATGAAGAAGCACCCACTTCAAATATACCTTTGTTTGAACTTTCCCCACTGGTTATTTCGGCCACTCAGTATCCGGTTTCTGTGGATAAAACAGGGAAGGATGTTCAAGTGTTGACTAAGAAAGAACTCAATTCTTTTCCCTTTCCTACACTTCACGATGCATTAAATTTATTTTCTGGGTTGTCCGTTTCAGATGCGGGAGGTACAACCGCCCTTCAATTACGTGGGCTACCCACCGATTTGACCAAAATTTTATACGACGGCATTTCTTTAAAAGATCCCATCAGTACACAGGGCACCCCTATTTTGGACACTTTCATACTGTCTCAACTTGACCAAATTGAAATGGTTGAAGGATCAGAAAGCAGCTTGTATGGGTCACAAGCCATTGGAGGTGTTATCCAACTAATTCCCAAGTACAAAGGTTCTACTTTTGATTTAACACTAGGACAAAACAAATATTTCACGAGCTTAGATTATCACACCAGTGTGGCTGACACTCATTTTGATTTGGGGGTGGGAAAATCTTACGATGCATCACTGTCATCACGTGCCGTTGGCTCAGAAAAAGATGCCATTGAAAAAGAGAACTACAACCTTCACCTTCAAAAACAATTTGGACCTCTTGATGCCTCTGTTTTTTACCGTCGCAATCAAGTAAGTGCCCAATTAGATGAACAATTTGATACTCCTCAAGATGATCCTAACTCTTATATACTCTATAACCAAGACTTAACTGGCATGAAACTTGATGCATCGTTTATAGAACATCTACACTCCATTTTCACTCTGAACTATAACTATCTCAATCGACATTCTGTCAATGATGTGGACGCCACCCATACAACGACCTCAAATGCATCCTATACAGGGTCTACCCTCTTTGCAGATTTGCGTCATACTTTGCGCCCAATGAACGAAGTAGCATTTACGATAGGAACTGATCTATCACAAGAAACAGGTACTTCATTGTATGCAAGCACCTATTCACCACCTTCAGTTATTACCAGCAATACCCTTACAACATACGGGCTTTATGGTCACGCTGAGTATAACGCATTTATCCCATTTCAATATGGAGCTAGGTATGAATATTCTTATGGGACTAAGTCTTACACCTATTCTCTAAGCAGCTATAAATATATCCATGAAATTGATCTTACATTTAAGGGAAATTTTGGGACGGGATTTAGAGCTCCAACCTTGTATGAAAGATTTTCTAATCCCGCCTATGCTTCACATGAGCTACTTCCTGAGAACTCGCTCGCTAAAGACCTTTCAATAGAGAAAAAAATTGGTAATTTTTGTATGTCTGCAACCTGGTTTGAAACGCAAGTTACAAACAAAATCAACTACCATGACTTGATTTACCCAATACCTGGTTATTATGAAAATATCTCTGGGATTACCCAAACAAACGGACTTACATTTTCTATGAGACAGCAAAAATGGGGAGTTTTAGACCTATTCAAGCTAGACTATACGCTTAATTCAAGTAACGAGCTCAGAGTTCCTGGAAGAAAATTCTCTGTTTATGGACTATTCACCCACGATCTTTATTCCTGGGGGACAAGTATTGTCTATGTAAGTCCTAGAAGTGATTATGGATCCACACAACTAGAAGAGTATACTTTAGTTAATATAAAACTTAGCTATCAATTTACACCTCAATTGAATGGAAGCATCTCTATTCAGAACCTTCTCAATTCAAATTATCAAGAGGCCGCAGGGTTTTCTACACCCGGCCGAAACGTATTGATTGGGGCTAGCTATCAGTTTGAATAGGTAGCCTTTTTTTTGGGGGATTCAGTCATCAAATTGAATCCCCCAGTTTGAACCCAGATTACGATCATTTACCAAATACTTTTGTATCTTTTTTACTCAGATACTCATCAAAAGCCA
>JAHFDB010000005.1:0-31289 GCA_023249195.1 bacterium
AAAGGCCAGTTGGGCAATAAATAAAGACATCGTAAACCCAATCCCTCCAAGACAGCCTAAAATCCAAAGATCTTTGACCCTCATAGAAGGCGGCAAAGAAGCTAAGCGACATGTGACAGCACCCCAGCTAAACAAGGCAATTCCAAGCGGTTTCCCTAGAACATAACCACACATAATACCCACACTAACCGGATGCAAAAGCCCTGCCCAAGAAAGTCCAGACAATGAAACCCCTGCATTTGCTAATGCAAAGAGTGGGATAATGACAAACGAAGACAGCGGTATCAAGACCCTTTCCCACCCATCAAGGCTAGGGGGCAAAAGAATCGCCATAACAACCCCTGTCAAAGAGGAGTGAAGTCCTGTAAACCCCACTATGACCCACAATAAAACACCTAAAGGAATCCAAATCAAGGGCGAATGGGAAGTGCTATATTTCAAGCTAGCCAGTCCTGATATAAGGGCTAAACTTAAACCTACATAAGGCCAATGAAGCGGGGTTCCATAAAAAATAGCAACGATCACCATCGCCCCAATATCATCAGCAATAGCCAAAGCGGTTAAAAAAACTTTCATGGATGCAGAAATTCTGCTTCCTAAAATCGACAAAACCCCTACTGCAAAAGCAATATCAGTAGCCACCGGAATACCCCATCCAGCTTGACCAGAGGTTCCCCAATTAAAGGCCAAGTAAATTAGTGCAGGAAAAACCATGCCGCCCAGGGCCGCAACCCCCGGAAGGAGGGCTTTTTTGAGTGTCGAGAGTTCTCCCGTGAGAATTTCCCGCTTAATTTCCAAACCAGCTGCCAAAAAAAAGAGCGTCATCAACCCTTCATTAATCCAATAGCGCAGTGAACTTCCATATAACCGCCCTTCCCATAGATGTGCCCACCCCGTTTGGAAAGGGGAATTGGCCACAACCAATGTCAAAGCTGTACAGGCCAAAAGAACACTGCCACCCGCCAATTCCCACCGAAAAAAGGCTTTAAATTGTGGGGTCAATCCTGACACGACTTATACGCCTAGCAAAGAAGCAAGATCTTTAAAGTCGATTTTCTTTTCATCCAAAGAATCAATATCAATAATTTGCCCAAGAAGGGCACGTTTAGAGTCTTGGAGTTCTTGAATTTTTTCTTCGATAGTCCCCTGAGTAATAAATTTATACACAATCACCTTGTTTTCCTGACCCATTCTATGAACACGATCGGTAGCCTGAGCCTCCACCGCAGGGTTCCACCAAGGGTCCAGATGAATAACATACTCCGCTGAGGTGAGGTTAATGCCTACGCCCCCCGCTTTGAGTGAAATCAAAAACACGCCCGCTTTTTCAGATTTTTGGAACCGGTCCACAGCAGCCATTCGGCTTTTTCCTGTAACCGATCCGTCAATGCGTTCCGTATAAATCCCTGCTTTTTTTGTCCATTCTTGGAGAAAATCCAGAACCCCTGTAAATTGAGAAAACAAAACAATTTTATGATCTTCATCCACAAGTTCTTCTATTTTTTCTTTCGCTAAATCACACTTAGCCGATTCCATATCCGGCGTATTAAGTTCCGCAATAAGCCCAGGATGCGTACACACTTGGCGTAATTTTAATAACGAAGTAAGCACATGCAATCTTTCTCGCTGCCCCTTACTATTCCGAATCCCTTTTTTGACAGCCTCTAACACGGTCTCATACAAAGCTCTTTGCGCATTCGACATGGGGCAGTGAACTAAAATCTCGGTTTTTTCAGGCAAAGATTGAAGCACTTCTCGTTTTTCCCTGCGCAACACAAACGGTCGGATCTTGGTTTTAAGAAGATCCCTTTTACCCTCTTTGACGTCGATATCAAAATGCTTCTGGGTTCCCAAATAGTCTGGCATAACAAAATCAAAGAGATTCCACAAATCTTGCAGATGATTTTCAACAGGGGTCCCGGTCATGGCCAATTTAAATTTCCCATTTAACAGCTTCATCGCTTTTGAAATTTGTGCTTGTGGATTTTTAATATATTGAGCCTCGTCGACAAAAATAACCTTAAAAGGGACGGCTGACAAAATATCAATGTCATTTTTTACCACCCCAAAAGAGGTAATAACAAACTGACATTGAGCCAGTTTTTTGATAAGTGCACCCCGATCAGGCCCCGCATAAACCATCACCGTATGCGAAGGAAGAAACTTTTTAATTTCTTGCTCCCAGTTATAGACTACATTGGTAGGCCCTACCACTAAAATGGGTTCTGGGCCTTCTAACTGAGAAGAAAAAGCCAAGGCTTGAATCGTTTTTCCCAAACCCATATCATCGGCCAAGATACCCCCCAACCCCACTTGTTGGATAAAATGCATCCAGTTAAGCCCATATTGTTGATAGTCACGCAAACTGCCCTTAAATTCCGGGCTAGGGACACAGGCCTCATGGTGAAGCGATTTGGCCCTTTCAACCAACGATTTACTCTGCGCACTTAAGCCTTGAACGGATCCCGCTGCAATAAGAGGCAAAATACCCGCCTTGTCAAATTTCTTTCCGACTTTAAAGGCCCCTAAATGACTCAAGGTTTGCAGCTCTTTTTGAGACGATTCGGAAATTTTGACATACCCGGATTTTGTCTTTAAATACCCATTGTTTTGCACCATCAACCGAGCAATTTCCTGTAAAGAAACCTTTTGTCCTTTTACCTCACAATTGGGCTCAAAAAAGAACCAATCTGTACCCGAAGATTGAATATTAAAAGTCAAATCAACCGGGTCCTTATGAACAACAAATTCGGGCAAATCACTTTTAACAATCCAGCCACGTTCTACCAAGATGGGAACAATAACACCCATAAAAGCGGCAATATCCCCCGTATTTTGCAACATAAAAGGCAGATTGTGCTCGGTAAACAAGGTGATCAGGTCTTCTTGATAAATCGATTCAAGTTGGATCATGCGCTTATAATATTTACCGTTTCTGGTGTCTTGCACATAGGCCGATTTATGGTCCCCGCCAATAATTTGATTGTCATACTTATAAGTGAGTGTAGGTGTAAGCGCACCTTTATCATAGGCAACCGTGAGAATAGGCACAGGGGCTGTCTCTTGTGGTAACACGGAAGCAAAATCCGCCTGAACCTGCCATGACAAATGTTGTTTGAAAGGGGTATAAATTTGCGACACAAAGCGCATAGCTTCTGGGGCTGGATAGATAATTCTAGGTTGGTCCAGAAACTGATTAAGCCAGTCCTCTAAATCTTTAGGAAGCACTTCTAAAAGAATCCCATTTGAAAAACAAAGGGTCTTTCCATCGGCTTGAAAGGTGAGCCAATACAATGGGTTTTCTATCCAATCTTCTCGATTTTTGAGAGTACACACCAATCCGCCTGAAGCATTGGAACTAACCGCAACAGTGAGCGGCAAAGGCACATTGAGTTCAAGCGTATGTACACCGTCTAAATGTCGCCATTTTAAGTCAATTTTGAGTTCAATAGCTTTTTTGAAAAAAAGAGCCATATCAAAATCATCTGGAATTGCCAAATAAAACTGGCTCCCAATTTGCACTTTTTTGATATATTTCGCCAAACAATAGCAAAAATTAGCATCATGATCATGCATCTCTTTCTCATGTTGAAGTAAGAAAGTCATCAGCGACGAAAGGGCTAAAGGAATCGGTTTTCCTTCCCACATCACTTCAACAACAAGAAAAAGCTTTTTTTTACTATCGAAAACAAATTCAATTTGAGTGGTAATACGCATATCTTTTGAGTATATCAAGGCAAGCTTCTTCTGGAAAATGTTTCTTAAAAATATCTCCAAAATTTAGGTAGATCCATACATTGCCTTCCACAAAGACTTTCTAAATTGGGAATAAGTCCACCCCTTGGCTACAGCCTTATCTCGATAGAAAACAAGCGTCTTGGGATCCAATTCCGATCTTTCTTCGGGTGTCGGTTTTGTGGGCAAAAGAGGAGAGTCCCTCTGAAAATAATAACTGTTATTGAGGACCGCTAAAGAAAATCTAAATTCTTTTACCCTGGAATCAATCCTCAAGGCCTCTACAATATCTGGCGATGTAGAACTCCATTGCATTCTTTTACAAAGTTGAAGCACATATCCTTGGTATTCGATTTTGCTTTTATTCTGCCTTATATCCTGAAGAAATTCCTTCAAGGTTCGATCTTTGTTCACTTGAAGATACCTGTCTATTTCTCCTTCTGGGACATTGAGAACTGGCCGAGGTGGGTCAAGATGGGTATCCCAAAGCCATTTCAAAGATGTCTTTTGAACGATCTCAATAGCCCACCGATACAGATCTTCACTTTGCAGCTCATCACACAAAATATATTCAGACAATCTGAACCCATATCTTTCGTAAAAACTTTTGCCAGATTCAATACAACCAATAAGTGCGTAGGGATAGGCTTCAAAATCAACAAACCCATCATCACTTAAAGACGGATCGACACAAGACGACTGAGTTGAATATAAGGTTGGAATATCTGTGTTAATACTTGAAGCATCTATAAGTGTAATTTTTGTACACCCCAATTTATCCAAAAGGGCAAGGGTGAATTGAAGTACCTCATTACCCTTCAGAAGGGTTCCCTTGCTAAGGGTATGCAATCCAGCCTCAAGTTTCTGGCCCGGTGTATATTTGATGGTGACGCATACAAGCTCTTCTCCCACTCGAGCCCGTTTTCTTGCATGCTCTTTAGTTTTCAATGGTTCAAACAATTGAACACGACAATAATAAGAAGGTTCAAAACGACAAATTGTAGACAAAGTAACGTGTGGTTTGTCTAACTTATACTCTGCATCCTGAGTTAAAAACGTATCCCAGTTTATTTGGTCTAAAAGTGCAGAAAGCCCCCCCAAAGTACCGCTCGGCCAAGAAACCACCCATGCCGCAACAATTTTTTTGTTCATACCCTAACATTATCGAAAAAAACGACGAATAAATTTCAGAGGAGAGAATCACACCGCGTGATTCAGAAAGTTTCTGGAGCCGATGTCCGGAATCGAACCGGAGACCTACTGATTACGAATCAGTTGCTCTACCGACTGAGCTACATCGGCAAAAATGCCTGGACACACACGTTAAGACACACTGAAAATAATCCGATGCTCAGAAATGACACCTTCAAGCTCCTGGGCTAAAGCAGCAAGTTCTTCTCTCATCGTTTCCTGATACTTCTGTGTTTCTTCTACTAACTTGGGAATCATTCCTTTGTAATAGTCTATTCCCTCAAACAAATTCCTTTTAAAGGCCTCCAAATATTCCACTTGCCTTGAAGTCGGTTTGGGCAACACATCTGAAATTTCCATTCTCAAATAATCAATATAAATTTTCAACTCCGCCACAAACATATTCGGACGGGGCGTCTCATTTAACACACTCCACCTCCCATAAATATGACCCAACATTTCGGCTAAAGTAAAAAACCGCGAGAAATAGGCCAAATTCGGGCCCGGACATACCGCCGGGGCCAAAGGACGTCGATTGTCTTGCTGCGTTTCAATAAGAGCCCCCGCTGCCAAATCTTCACACAAGCAGGTTTTGGCAACCACTTTCTCAAATGCAGCTTCATACTGAGGTTCAGACAAATTCATCGAATTGAGTTGATCAATTTTCTTTTTTTGATATAAAACTGAAGCCGTACAAATAGGAACCTCTGTAAATTCTGTATTTGAAACCAAAAACCCCTTCGGACATGGACTTCCAGGTTTTCCATTGGCAATGCGTTGCAGTCTCAGTTTTTCACTTTCAGAACCTCTAAAGGTATTAAAACGCACCCCCAAAGGTGAAATGCGACTCGTATATAATTGATCCCGCGTGGTTTTCGCCAAAAGATGTCGGGTAGGCTCATCCACCGTTGTAACTTCTGGAACCAATAAAAAAGGCGTCGCCCATCCGGTACCATCACAGTCAAAATAATCCATCAAAAAACGCTGTTCTTTTGCAGTTCCAATACCCCCCTGAACAGTCAATCGGGTATAGGGAAGCCTATTAAAAACAGGGCGTCCCTTCTCCCTAAGGGCTTGATTACACACCTCATACAACTGGGCACACAAGTCTTTTTTATTTTGCTTAAACTCTTCTAAAATAGGCCCGAGCAAATTGCCTTCAGAAGGAAACACATGTCCGCCACAGTTCAAACCCGATTCAATGCGATGTTCCGATACCCACACCCCTTTTTTAGCCAAGAACTTGCCTTGGGTCAAAGAAGACCGATAATCAGACACTTTTAAAATAATCTTCTTTTTCAAATATCCAGTAGCATCAGGGAAAAAGTCTTCAAATTTTTCGATATAGGCATATAAATGACGGTTAAACCCCGCCGAAAAAACGATAGAAGCGTGCAAGGTGCTATTGGCAAACCCTCTCAGAGCAGAAAGTGCATCGGTAAACTCAGGGGGCCGCACCACACCTTCCTTTGAATAGGTTACACGGTCAATTTTGGTCATAATATTGACATCTAGCGATCCTGACCTCACCTCGTCACGCAAGGCATTTTGAAGGGCTGTCTTTTCAGCGCCTTCAGGCATCTGAACCATATCCAGATATCTTTTCTTAGCCGGAGAAAAATCAGGAAGCATATCAAAGTAAGCCGTCAGTTCAGATTCAGAAGTAAAAGACTGACTCTTCAAATCCAAAATCTGTTTTTTTACAATACGATCCACCAAGTTCAAATATTCTGTAATACGCCTTGCCCGATAATCTTCTTCCCACTTTCGAATCTCTTTATACGGCTCACCTGAAACCCCACAATAATGCTTTCTCATATACTCGCAAAGCTCATCATCCCCAATCGACATCACCGAAGAAAGTCCAAATCGAGCACATTTAATAGGCGTATCAATAGTAAACGAAGTCCCCATGACAGGGATATGAACAGTGTGTAAAGCAGCGTCAGAAGATGTCATAAATAAGTACCCTATAAGTAAGGGGTTGTGATTGTAGCACAAACTCGGTATCATTGTACATTCGTACTCTCAGGCACAAACCTAGCCCGTATGACATACTACTGAAACTAATTAAAAATTTAATTTGGAGGAAAAGACAATGGCATTAATTGGCGAAAAAGAAAAAAAAGAAGTGATCGAGACCTATAAACTTCACGGAACGGATACAGGTTCAACCGAAGTTCAGGTAGCCCTCTTAACCGAGCGCATCAATCACTTAGTTGAGCATCTTAAAATTCACAAAAAAGACCACCACTCAAGAAGAGGGCTCCTCATTCTTGTAGGAAGACGTCGACGCTTAATGCGTTATTTGAAAAAACAAAACTATACCCGTTTCGAAACCCTTTCAAATAGCCTCAATCTTAAAATCAAAGACTAAACCCATCATTAAGGAAACCCAATGTTAAATCAGAAAATACTCGAAAGCGACATCATCGGAGGCCGCACCATTGCCCTATCAACAGGGGTCATCGCCAAACAAGCCAACGGATCCGTCATCTTCCAATGTGGGGACACGGTCCTCCTTGCAACAGCGACAATGTCAAAAAACCCCAAAGAAGGAATCGACTTCTTCCCTCTCACGGTCGAGTATCAAGAAAAAATGTACGCCTCTGGAAAAATCCCGGGTGGATTTTTCAAGCGAGAAGCCAGGCCCAGTGTCAACGCCACGTTAACAGCCCGTCTTATTGACAGACCCATTCGACCCCTGTTTCCTAAGAATTTCTTTCACGAAGTTCAAGTCGCCATCACCGTTCTTTCCTACGACAACTCGTTCCCCCCTGAATCTTTAGCCATCAATGCCGCCTCAGCAGCCCTAAGTCTTTCTGACATTCCTTTCTCAGGACCCGTAGGCGGTGCTCTTGTAGGCAGAGTCGCAGGTGAATTTATACTGTACCCTTCTTTTGAACAACTCGCTCAAAGTGACTTGCAAATTGTAGTAGCCGGAACTAAGAACGCCATTTTAATGGTCGAAGCAGCCGCGTCCGAGGTATCTGAAGAAGTTATTCTAGAGGCGATTCAATTTGGGCATGCCCACATCAAACAATTTATTCATCTTCAAGAACGCCTTGCAGGAAAATCAGCAAAACCTAAAATGCAAATTGCCCAAGAAGTGAAAAACCTTGAACTTGAACAAAAAATAGAAGCGTTTCTTAAAGACACCCTAGAGTCTCAACTTAAATCAGGAAACAAACAAGAAATTGAAAACTTGCTTTCAAAACTTCAAGAAGACACCCTCGCCACCTTTGTTTTAGAAGACAAAAGCAATCAAGCTCAGGTTAAAAAAATCTATAGCGAAATCAAAAAACAAAAAATCAGAAATGTCATCACCGTCCAAAAAATTCGTCCTGATGGCCGCGCGCTAGATGAAATTCGACCCATCGAAATTGAAGTGGGACTTCTTCCTTCGGCACACGGATCAGCCCTTTTTACCCGAGGCGAAACACAAAGCCTAGGCACCATCACCTTAGGTACAGACGACGACAAGCAAATCGAAGACGGACTTCAAGACACATTTAAAAAATCCTACTATTTTCACTACAACTTCCCTCCCTATTCAGTAGGTGAAGTGGGTCGTTTTTCAGGAACAGGGCGAAGAGAATTAGGCCACGGAGCCCTTGCAGAAAAATCGTTAAAGCCCATTCTTCCCGATGCCGAAAATTTTCCATATACCCTCAGAATTGTATCTGACATTCTCGAATCCAATGGGTCTTCTTCTATGGCATCTGTCTGTTCAGGTACTTTAGCCCTGATGGATTGTGGCGTTCCTATTAAAGCCCCCGTTTCTGGAATCGCAATGGGCCTTTTAATTGAAGGAAACGATTACGTTATTTTATCCGATATACAAGGTCTTGAAGATCACTACGGCGATATGGATTTTAAAGTAGCCGGGACAGCAGAAGGTATTACAGCGCTTCAGCTTGACATTAAAGTAAGTGGACTTTCCTCAGAAATTCTCACCAAAGCACTTTCACAAGCCAAAGCAGGCCGTCACCATATCTTGTCAAAAATGCTCGAAGCCATTGCAACACCACGCTCTGTCATTTCTCCCAATGCCCCCAAAATTGAATACCTTTACATTGATCCTGAAAAAGTAGGGATGGTTATTGGCAGCGGAGGAAAAACTATCCGAAAAATCGAAGAAGATTCTAAGGCTACAGTGAGCATTTCCGAAGGCACAACCGGACAAGTCTGTATTTCCGCAAAAAACCAAGCAGATCTGGACAAAGCACGGCATATCATCACAAGTTTGGTTAAAGATGTCGAAGCAGGGGAAGTATATGAAGGAAAGGTTGTAAAAATCACTAATTTTGGTGCCTTTGTTGAATTGCTCCCTGGGAAAGAAGGGTTACTGCATATCTCAACCCTATCGAAACAAAGACTTGAAAGAGTGGAAGATGTTTTGAGCTTAGGTCAAATTTTGACCGTCAAAGTCAAAGAAATTGACGCCCAAAAAAGGCTAAGTTTAATACCTGTCAACCTTCTTTCATAACGGGTGTCGGAGGACACGTGTCATGAAAAAATGCTGCGTTTTTCTCTTATCTATTTTTATAGGAACCAACCTCACCTACGCCAATCCTGACCTGGAAGGACTTAAGCACGAAATCGAGTGCACCCTTCCCAGAGGGCAAGGACGCGTAAGTCTGTGCTTCACCGACATTCTGACAGGAGAATCCTTTGGCTTAGATGATACCATTGCATGCAATCCTGCCAGTGTGATTAAAATCCCTGTAATGGTAGAAGCCTATATCCAGGCGAACCAAGGCCGTTTTTCTTTCTCAGACAGACTCAAGCTCAAAGAATCCGACAAGGTTCTAGGTGCAGGCCCCATGTACGGACAAAAAAGTGGCCGGTCATTTAGCATTCAATATTTAGTTGAAAACATGATCCACTATAGCGACAATACCGCTACCAAAATGCTCATCGACTTCCTGGGAAAAGAACACATCAACGCCGATATGCGCGCCTTAGGACTAACGCAAACAATCATCGGAACGAGCAACTTGCTCAAAGCCAACGGACTTAACTTTTCCAGTACAAAAGATATGAGCATCCTCCTCTCCAAGCTCTCTAAGGGAGACATTGTCTCAACAGATGCCTGTACCGAAATGGTAACACTCATGTCCAAGCAAAAATACCGTTGGGGCATCCCCCATTCCGTACCTAAAGAAATAGTCGTTGCCAACAAAACAGGGACCCTCAATGGAATCAAGCATGATTGTGGCATCGTTTTTAGCAAAAAATCCCCCTATGTTATTTCTATTTTTACTTCCAACTTCAAATCAGTAGCCACTGCCAAACAATCTATTTCTAAAATCTCTGAAATTGTTTTCAATTGGACCAATACCCATTCGCACCTTGCACAAAGCGCCTCAATGGCCCAATGAAGGCTAGGGCAGGCTGCATTTTTCTTTGTTTCCTGCCCCTTTTTGCGTGTTCAAATAGGGTAAGTGATATGCAAACACAGTATGCTTCCGGGCATTACATCGAAGCGTCCCAAAGTGCCCTTCTCAGTCTTCAAGACGCCTCCCTCAAACCTCAAGTAACCCATTTTTTAAACAAGGAAGGCTATACCCTTGCCAAAAAAGCACTCAAACAAAGCGCCGATCTTCTTGAATCAGATACCTCTGAAAAGCCCATTCACACGATTGAGGCATTAATAACCCTTCTTTTAGAAATTCAACACCAACACATCCCTTTTCCTCAAAGTGAAAACCTCCTATTTCGATTAAATCTACAAAAAAAAATCGCTGTTTCCCATTACATTGAATCAGAATATGCCCAGGGCAATGCCGCCATGGACAAAGCCCTTTTCAGAAAAGCCCACGCTCATTTTTCAAACGTTTCTCTGTATAATTTTAACTACAGTAACCTCCAGGAAAAACTCGACTTTTGTCACAAAAAAGCACAAATCACCTTAGCACTCACTCCCATTCAAATTCCTTCCGATCCCACCCTCGAAATTTACGGATGCCCTGTGTCAAATACATTCAATAAAAGCCTTTCAACTGCACTTTTATCCGCTAAAAGCACTTACTTCCATGTCAGCCGGGAAACAGAAAATGCCACCTATACCCTAGAGGGAACACTTGAGGCCCATTTTCAAGACAATCCTCCCCTTATCACACAAAACACAGACACTCTCGACTACGGATACTTAGATATCAACGGATTTACCAAATACACCAGCACCCGATTTAATTACACCGTATTCACCGTTCACTACCAAGTCACCCTCTCCTTTAACGGAATTCTTATTGCGAATAACACCCACACGGTTCTACGTCATATCATTCTTGAAAAAACCACTTCCGAAGACGGTTCTTATAAATCGATTCCCAGCACACTTCCCTTAAACGCACTCTCATATACCTTTCCAAAAACATTTACCTCCCTCTCGAAAACAGACCCACTCAACCGTAGCGCAATCACCTCCCGAGCAGTACAATTAGCTGCAGATGCACTCAGTCAAGACATCTTATCAACACTCGACAAGGACCTCCTCGATGCCACCTCGAATTTATCTCGACTATAACGCCACAACACCCTTACATCCCGAGCTAGCAGCCACCCTCACCCAGTCGTTGCCCTTATATGGAAACCCAGCTAGCCCCTACCTAGAAGGCCGATGTGCTCACGACGCTATCGAAGAGGCCCGAGACTCTGTCATCCGTTTCCTAGATGCCCCTTCTGCTGAGGTCATTTTTACAAGCTGCGCCTCCGAATCAAATAACCATATTCTCAAGTCTGTCCTCTGGGAAAAATGGGGTTTTATTCCCCATCTTATTGTCTCATCCATCGAACATTCCAGTGTCCTGGCTGCGTGCAGATTTCTCGAAACCACAGAAAAAGCCACTGTCACTTATTTACCCGTCACTCCCATGGGCCAAGTCACACCCCAGGACGTCCAAACAGCCATTCGCCCAGAAACTATCCTCATTTTTATTATGACCGCAAATAATGAAGTGGGCACACTTCAGCCTCTGTTGGAAATCTCCAAAATAGCCAAAGCACACAATCTGCTATTGGGCACAGATGCCGTCCAAGCAATAGGAAAAATACCCTTGTCATTCCAAGAGTTAAACCTCGATTTTCTCACATTCTCAGGACACAAGTGCTACGCCCCAAAAGGCATCGGAGGCATCGTCATGCGAAAAGGACTCACCATAACCCCTCTTATCCACGGAGGTTCCCAAGAAAGAAAAAATCGCGCTGGCACCCAGAATACCCTTGGCATCATCGCTCTAGGAAGGGCCTTACCCCTCTTAAACAAAGAAGAAAAAATTCGGAGCCCCCTAATACGGTCTTTATCCAAAAAGCTCTCTCACGGCATTTTAAACACCGTCTCGGAAACAGAGTTAAACGGACACCCCACCGAAAAAATTGTCTCTACTCTCAACATCTCCTTTCACGGACTGTCCGCCGAATCTCTCGTAATTGCCCTCGATATGGCTGGCATTTCTGTCTCAACAGGCTCAGCATGCTCAACAGGCTCTATCGAACCCTCTTATGTGCTCGAAGCCATGAATCTCCCCAAAAAAACGCGAGAAAGCGCCCTTCGTTTTAGCCTCGGCCTCTTTACAACAGAGCAAGAGATTAACCAGGTTCTCAAGCTCCTTCCACCTCTGGTAAGCAAACTCAGAAAGGCCTCTCGATGACCCTTTATAACCAACTTTTTGACGAACGCTTTTATCCCGCAACCAATACCTTATTTCTCAAAAAACAAGATCAAACTATTTTTATCGGATTCAAAGTCGACGCACAAACACAGATTATTCTAGACTGTAAATGGAAAACAACCGACACAGACGAGACAAAAAAGAGGTTATCCCTTTTTTCCGAAGAAGTGATTGGGCATCTCTTTCAAACAGCACGGGAAATGACTTTAGAGCAATTTAGGGAATTTAGCCTCTAAATTCTGGGGCCCCTATTGTCCTATGTTATTAAAAAACACTAATCTATACTAACTTACAATAACTTCCCTATACTTAACCCCTACGCGGCCTCCACAATCTTTACTTCGGAACTAAGATGAATATTCCTAAATTGTTGAGGTTGAATTTCTTCAGTAATGCGAGATTCCTGTTTTAACCTGATCAAAATTGCCAAATACTCTTTTCGTTTTTGGATCCAATGGACATTTTTCGAATCAGCTTGAAGATACACTTCGACTTTAATGTACTCTTCTTTAACAATAGTAAAGACTGTTTTATTAACCTGATCTCGAATACCATTGATGGTCTCTTTTGACAATTTTACACCCAACATTTTAAGTCCACCCAAGGCCATTTTAAGCTTCTTCTTAACCAGTTCAAACGCAGGTCCGCGCAAAGAAGACAGTGTCGCCCGCTCTTCAAACGACTCTTTTAAAAGAGCCATCAGTTTAAGTTTAGCCAAAGCCTCCCCTTCCTCTTGAAGCTTTTTGACTTTTTCGTCCGTATATTTGCCCGATTTTTTCATGGCCGATTTAAGTTTATAAATGCGATACCGTGTCGAAAAAACACTTTTAACATCTCGCTTAATACACTGGACCATAAACAGGGTCCTTAAATCTTCCTCCATGATATCCATACCTTCGCCAGAACTTTCCGAAGACTGCCCTTGCGATTGCTTTCCCCGGCCTTGAGACTGAGTATCTAAAGCCCCAGGCGGAGTCGGATTCATAAAATAGGTTAACCCCAAGTCCTCCATTTTTTTACCTAATTTTCGCATATACGCATTACCATCAAATCCAACAATCCCAGATAATTCGTTAAATTGATTAAACGCCTTGATCAGTTCTTGAGTAGACGTTGTAGCAAGTTTTGTTTGAACAATCGATTGATCCAATTCACTTGCAACCACAGTTTGCAATTCTTCCTTGGCTTCCTTTTTGAAATCACTCATTTCCGATTCTTTATCATCTAAAAGCCCATATTTTTTCCCAAGCTCACGAAACTTATCATATTTAGACCCATTTTCAAGCATTTCAGCCGTCATGTTTTTTGAATAGAGCAAGGCCATCCTCGTAAATTCTTGTTTAAGATTTTTTTTGATATCATTCCGAATAAAAGTTTGAGCTTTTCCTTCTAAGTTCTGCACAACTTTCACAGGTACATTCAATTTTTCCAAAGCTTGTTTTAACTTTTGAACCTCTTGTTTTTTTTGAGGGGTTTGATTGATCAAAGCCTCGGAAAAAGCTGAAAGATAATTTTTAAGCAATTCTTTAGACTGTGCCAAAGTCGGGGCCCCAGTCGCCATTTGTTGCTTCACTTGAAGCGCAGCTCTATTTTCTGGCAAGTCCTGCTGATGCTCAAACATTTCCGATTGACCTTCTATACTCGATTGAAAATCAGCAAGCGACTCTCTCCCCTTCTTGGGTTTAATCACCCCATCCTGAGAAACAATCGCAGCAGCTCCAATTGAAACAAAATCTTCACTTTTATCAGAGCCTTCCGATTTAAAATACTCTTCTAAAGTCATATTCATCTTTGCTTGAAGCGCCTGAGTCGTTTTGGTTTGAGCCTGCCCTAATTGTGTTTGAGCCATTTTATCGGCAAAGCGTTCAAATACGTCCTCAACATCCCCCTTGCTTTCCAGAATAGAAACCGAGGTTGGTTTGCCGGTATCTGTAGCGCGTTCAGCGTTTTGTCCTTCCGAGCCTTTTAGTTTTCCTTTATGCTGCCCACCCTTGGCCTTGTCGGTTAAGGTTGCCAAAATATCTTGTCCTAAAATTTGTACCCCCTGAGATTCGGCTACACTCCCGGGATCATAACCCCCTGCACCAGATACGTTCATAACGCTCTCCCACTAAGCATCTAAGCTTTTTGAATCCAAATTTAAGATAGACATGCCTTGTTTCATCAACTCTTTTTCTTTAGGCGTCATATTTTCAAGGGCTTGTGTCAATTCTAATTTTCGTCGCTCAATACGTGACTGGGTCCTTGAAATATACCGATCTAGTTTTTTTATTTTTGATTGCGCTTCTTCAAAAGTGATTCCCACAGAGGGCCCCGAAAAAACACGAATATGGGGAGATTTTTCGCTCATAATTGCGCCTGTCTCATATAGTCTTGTTGATAGTGAAGCTGACCTCTCTCTTTTAAAAACTCTTCTTCAATTTTTTTACATTGTCGAATACGTTCTTCCAACAGTCTCACCTTATTCCAATAGTCACGCTTTCCCAGAAAACCCACTTTTCCCATTAATTGCTTCTCAATTTCTTTCAACTGGGCAATAGTACGCTTTACCTTTTTAGTATTACCATAAATAATTTCACTAAGCTCCATATTATAGATATTTTCTACCAATAAACCCTCTGTCTCTACAACCGCCCCCTCTAAAGCCTTCTTCTTAAGAATCTCTAGCTCTTGAGGCAAAATCCCCAACCATGACAACAGCTGAACATTAATACCCACTTTAAATTGAGCAAACTTTGCCAAAAAAAAGTTCGCCGTTCGAGACTGCACAATGTTCTGCATATAATTTTCTTTAAGTTGGTCCACCTGGCTGGACAAATCAATTTTATGACCTAAAAGCCTTAAAATACGGCTGCCGTCATTCTTAAGATCAATACTCGTAGAAACTGTAGGCGAAAGCTGGGTTTTTAGCTCAAAATTACCCTTTTTGTCTTTCTCCCAAGAAATAGACCGAATATCCACCTTATCCTCGATTGATAAAAATGCAGAAGGATCAATATGGGTTACTTTTTCAATTTTTTGAGGAAGTTGTTCTTGCTCTTGCTGAGCCTGTTTACCCGAAGAGTGAGTCGAATTTTTTTCTTTTAATTCTTGCTGCAACTTTTTATAATAGGCGTTTCCAGTGACATCGCTAACCTTATCAGTTTCAACCGCCCCCAAATCCAAAGACACACTTATTCTCCACCTTCATCAGAAGATTCTTCCTGCTGAACCGGAGCCGAACTTGATTGTGATTTTGCAATGGAAGAAGCTTCCGCCTGATCTCTGGATTCTTGCCTGTCTTTTTCAGCCTTGGCCTCTGCAGCCGCATCCGCCTCTTTGATCTGGTTTTCTCGCTTAATTTGACGTACTTGTTCTTCTTTAAAATCGTCGTTCTTTACTTCCCAATCCTCTTGCTTTTTCTTATGGTCTCTATTTAACATCAAATTTTCTGTGCCGCGCACAAAAAGGTTTGTACCTATCACTGAAATGGCTTTCTGATCAATATCCTTAGCAGCAGCTTTCCAAATATCAGAAGCAAAGAAAGCTTGATCAAAAGCAACCACATGGCGCATCTGATATTGAGAATCACCCTCTTTAATAAAGGCAGTGCTTTGCATAGATCCTGTATTGTCCGCCAACAAAGCCAAAGGCTCCTTGCCACCCCCCTGCACGTTAGGATTAAACGTACCTACAACAGGCTCCAGCAAAGCCATCATCATACGAATTTTATCTTTAAAAGCCTGTGCATCGGCCTTGTTACTAAACTGCAAATGGATAGGTCCCGATTGAGTTTGCCACTTTAAATCCTTACTTGTGGAGGAAACATTCCATTCTTTCCAAGTCCCAGAATCTGCAACAGAAACCTCTATTTTTTTATCTACGCCTTTACTTTTGATATCCCCTGAAACCGGATCCCCCTCCAAACTCAAACCTGTCATGGAGGCATTTATTTTGAAAAAATACTCATAAGCCAACTTACTATTCTTAAGCTGTGTCAAAGGATCTTTCCCAGAGCTGATTAAATCAACCACTTCCGACAAATTTCTAGCTTGTCCATCACTGCCCATAATACGAATATCCTGACGCACTTTTCCATTGACTAAAGTTTTGTCTTGAACATCCAAACTAAACTGTCCTATGGAAGCTTCCCTTAGCTGTATTCTAACCTCATTTTCTTGATCTTTGGTCAAGCCAATTCCCAAATTGAAATCTGGATTTGTTGCATCAAATTTAGACGTCACAAAGCCAGCCGTATCAATAAACCCCTTAGTAATTAAATTATCCTTCACTTGACGTTTTTGATCTAAGTTATCCAATACAAACGAATTCACATCAATCGGAGTCTTCCCTTTGAACTGTCTATTCACATAAGTGGTTTTCATATAGTTAAGATACCCAGAAACCATTTTTTCTCGAAATCCAGAAGACTCAAGTTTCTTTTTAGTCTCCTTAGAAGCAGCAGAATCAACAGCTTCCCCACCCCAATTCCCCCAATCCATCATACTTTCCATAGCTGGAGCCACTTCGGCAAGTGTCGCAAAGGGAAGCAAATTACCTTCGTCTAACTTTGAGCCTATACCATCCCACCAACTTTGAACATGGGATAAAGCTGTTTGGGTCGTCGCGTGAGAGTTATTGACATCTCCCACCACTTCTCGAAGGGTTCCTTCCATTCTAGACCGTGCTTCCCAAGCACGATTCACAAAAGAAAACACCTGCTTATCTGTCCACTTTTTCCATACCTGAGAAGAAACAATCGTATTAAAATTAGCGTGGATATCAAAAGATTTAATATCTCCATTGTCAAAAAAAGGATCTTTAACCTTTTTCAAACTCAAAGATGAGTCCTCTATCAATTGAACATCCCCTGTCATAGAGTCCCAAAATTGAGGATCTAATTTCTGTAAAATACTCCGAGGAGATTTAGATTGAGTATGTAAATCTTTATAAAAAGCATTGGTTGTAAAAACCTGGTTATTGGATTTATCTTGTCCCTTAAAAGGATTTGTTCCAATACCATATAAAAGTGTCGCATTATGGGCTAATGTCGTCCCTTCACCTGGAAACCTCTCTGAAAATTGAGCAGGGTCCGCTTGAAACACGTCTTTAGCAAGGGCAGGATCCTGACCCGAGAGCATCGCCTTTAATTTGTCGGAATAGTTCACATAGGTAGGATCTGTTGGATTTTCAAAATTACCAGAATCGCCTGTTTGCTCAATTCTAGCCAACACATCCAAGGGAAGAAAACCAGCCCCTTCGTAAAGGCTCTCAATTTGACGAGAAGCTTTAATACTCGCCTGTGCTTTTATAACAGAATCTTTTCCAGAGGGAGCCCCATTTAAGGCTTGGGTTAACGTCTCTTGAAATGAAGAAGAGGAAGGCTTTAAATCCGTCCCATCCTCCAATCTCCAAACTCTCTTAGGTCTAACATCCACCTGAAGAGGAAGAATCGTTGGTTTAGAATCACTAAGCTGCTCGAGTTCCATAAGTCACCCCTCCCTTCCTGGTTTATTGCAAAGTCCACATCTTATTTTCGTTCTTTAAACCCGTGTCTGCTAAACCACCGGTTGCGTTTCGCCTATCATCCAGAGAACTCAATGAAAATTGAATGGCTAAAGCGCCCCCAACATTGTCCAATGAAGCTACTTGTCCGGTTTCTAAAGTAATCGTGCCATTCTTAAGCAATTGATTCTGATATCGCGATAGTTCTTTCAGAAAATTCTCTGTAGATTCATACTTCCCAACGGTAAAATCTTTTTGATCTACGGGAACTTTTCTGCTATTCACATCCTGCGTAAAAGCAAAGCTGTCATAAACGGATCCAATATTATCAGGCATGATTTTAGGTCCTATGTGACGTCAAAGACGTATTTTGCGCTTCCAATGCGCGTTCTGAAATATCCGAAATAATTTTCTTTCCACCCTCAATTTTCTGTAGATAGATAGGAAGTCCGACACTGCCACTTATTTTTTGGGTGTCCAAAGACTTACCATCTACTTCCAGCACTCCCCCAGCACTCAGTTTCTTTTGTAAATCTGACAAAATCCCTGTAAATCCCTTAAGCGCAATATAGCTCCCGGCTTCAGGAGAAATAGCAAGTGCTGAATTTTCATCCAAAAAACTAGGAGAAATCCCTGAGCGTCTTGCTTCTTTCGCAGCTGCCTCCAGAAATCCCAATGAACGACCTGGTATGCTTGAATCTGACATAACCATTCTCCCTTGATCCGACATCGAATGGGCTTTTCAAACGCGAAGTCCGAAAAACCCATTCGCAAAAGTAAGCTTATCTATTTAACGCTCTTAGAGGCGTCATTAACGGCTTTTGCCACCTTATTTGGGATACCCATTTCAATGTTGTATCGTGTATCCGCTTCTGTCATTTGGAGCTGTGCTTCAACCATACGCCCCAAAGATGTCCCTGTATTATCGGCTTTATCAAGATCATCCCGAATGCTTTCTAACGTGTGGGTATATTTATTCCCAGCTTCTTGCCCAGCAGAAATACGATCCGATGAAATTTCTAAACTTACGTCAGCCATGAGTATTCTCCTCACTCAAACAACCTTCCTCTTGATAACCCAAGAGGATTTTAACTTAACTTACCCCCCCACCTCCTTGCGCCTAAAATTGAAACCTATTTTTAGCCACTTTTACTAGACTTATCGCTTAAACCAAAAAAGATCTTGCATCGATTTTTTATGTTATATCCTCCTTTGTCTTTAGGCCAATCTAGTCCCTATCGTAAAAACACCTATTCCCAAAATCTGGACGATTAAAACATTCCCGCCTATGATATCCCAATGGATTATTTTTTACCTATCGTCTCATCTGCCCTCATGCTTGTCTTTGCCGGGTATCAATACCAAGTCTTTTCAAAAATATCTCTAGAAAAAAACAAAGTCAGCGAACTTTCAGAACTCGTATCTGAGGGGATTACCGCCTTCTATAAGCGCGTATTAAGTGCCTCTATCCAAATTGTCGTGTACTCGATTCTAGTTCTATTGTTATTTTCATGGCTATTTGAAAAAACACTTTCATTAACCCAACTTCTCGCCTTTATCTTTGGCAGCTCCGTCATGGGACTAAGTGGTTTTCTTAGTCTCACCTTTGTTCCCAAACTTGTCCCTAAAATTATTCAGCAAAGCAAAGGGTATTTATCAGAAGGTTTGATGGCTCTATTTAACACCAGCATCACCCTTTCATTCACACTCATTGGATCAATGGTGCTCGGACTTACACTCAGCTATGTCATTCTAGGTGCACAATCTATTATTGGATTTGGACTTGGCAGTATTCTAACCTCATTTTTTCTAAGAGTTGGCGGAGGACTCTATAAAACAGGTGCTGACATCGCTTCCGACAGCATGCATTTTTTAGAGTCAAAACTACCTGATTTTGACACAAGAAACCCCGCCACCCTCCTTGATATTTCTGGCGATTATATTGGAAAAATTACAGGCTTTAGTTCAGACATTTTAAGCTCTTTTATCTTCTCTGTAATCGCGTGTATTTTATTTGCCAACTCGCTGCTTGAAACCAAGCAAATTTCAGCTCAAACAGCCGCCTCTTTGACCATGCTGCCCATGTATATTTTTTGCATGGGTATTTTAGCCTCAATTATAGCCTATTTTTACTATCGATTTAGACTCAAGTCTCAAACCGCAACCAATGTCCTTTTAGAAGGGATGTATCTCGCTGTGTTTTTATCCGGATTTGGAACTTGGGCGATTATGCAAGGACTCGACGTTCATATCGAAGTCGGTTCACTCTGGGGAAGCAGTCCTGAATTTAGTCCCTTTGCCCCCTATTTCTTTGGGTTAGTGGGTGCCATACTCATTGGATTTAGCTCAGAATATCTCACGGCGAACTGGTTTAAGCCTGCGAAGAAAATTGCCTCGGAAGCAGAATTTGGACCTGTAGTCACACTCTTAAATAGCATCTTAATCGGATATAAAAGTAATGGCTTATTTTTAATCTATATACTCGTCATGATAGTCCCTTCTTTCTTTTTTGCAGGACTCTACGGAGTCGCCCTAGCTTCCATGGGAATGCTATCTGTTACCGGACTCATTATTACCCTCAGTATGTTTTCTGCGTTGGCCTCTAACACACTCAAAACAACAAAACTTTGCCAAAGTTCCGACACTACCCTCAAAAACGCTGTCAAAATGAATAGTCTGGGGCATACCACAGCCGCTCTTGGAAATGGGTTTGCAGCCGGGGCTTCAATAATGTCCACCTTTAGCCTCTTTTTTGCCCTCATTGTGTCTTCAAAAATGTCTCTCTCTCAGGCCTTTTTAGTGGATTTAGACATGTTTATTGGACTGCTCATTGGAATCTCCATCCCCTATGTATACGCAGGATTTTTATTAAATGGTCTTGTGCTCACCATACGAACCTCACTAACAGAAGTTGTTCGACAGTTCAAAGACATCCCCTATCTCTTTGAAAACAAAGCAAAACCCGACATGACAAAAGCCTCCGACCTCTTGGCAAAACACGCTATGGACTCTCTCATTATCCCAGGAATAGTCATGATTATGACACCCATCATTATTGGCTATGTCTTTGGAATTAAGATGCTCCTAGGGCTTACCTTAGGGGTTATTTTAATCGGTTTTTCAAAAGGTTTTAGCTGGGCAAATACAGGCGATTCGTTACACAGCGCTCGGCATTTTATTGAAAAGGGCCATTTCGGTGGAAAAGACAGCCCCACCTACGCACACATCGCCATTGCAGATGGAGTAGGAGATGCCGCGAAAGATCTATTAGGGCCTAGCCTCACCTTATTTATTAAGGCCGTAACCATTATTGCAATTTTAATCGTTTTGCTGCTATAAATCATGAATATGTCACGAAAACCTATTATTGCGGCCAATTGGAAAATGAACAAAACACGCTCAGAAAGTGTGTCTCTTGCCAGTGCCATCACCTCTTTACTTGGCCCTTACTCTGCGGCCGAGGTGGTATTATGTCCCCCCTTCGTGAATATCGAAAGTGTTGGAAGATGCCTTTCAGACTCGATCCTTAAAATTGGGGCCCAAAATATGCATTTCGATTCCGCTGGCGCCTTTACCGGAGAAATATCTCCAAAAATGCTCAAAGACATTCATTGCAGCTATGTCATTTTAGGCCATTCCGAACGTCGATCGCTGTTTGGAGAGTCCCATCATTTTATCAATCAAAAAGTAAAAGCAGCCCTTTGCCATGGGCTCATCCCCATCCTCTGCGTTGGAGAAACAATAACTGAGCGTGAAAATAATCAAACTTTTTCTGTCATTTCCGAACAACTTGAAAAAGGATTACAAGAAGTTCTTCCCCTGCTTCAAAACCGAGACATTGTTTTGGCTTATGAACCCATTTGGGCCATTGGAACAGGGAAAGTCGCAACCCCAGAAGAGGCTCAAGAAGTTCATGCCTTTATTCGATCTCAACTTGCTTTGCTTTTAAATCAAGACTACGCACCAAAAATCCGGATTCAATACGGCGGATCCGTTAAATCAGACAACATTGCAACCTTACTATCCCAACCGGATATTGACGGAGCCCTTGTAGGGGGTGCCAGTTTAGAAGCAGACAGCTTTGTACGTTTGCTCAAAAACGTCCCCATTCCAGCCACAGTTTTTTCCGGGGAGCCCCTTCGCCCAACATTATTTTAAGGAGACGTGTCATGAGGAAGCTGTGTCTATGTTTAGTCCTACTTGGACTGTCCGCAACACCTATGTTATCTATCCCCAAAGAAGTCATTGTTAAACTGGCAACAACACAAGGCGACATTATTGTTCAGCTATACCCTGAAAAAGCACCCCTAACGGTCCAAAATTTTCTAGACTATGTCAATGAAGGATTCTACAACGGCACCCTTTTTCACCGAGTTATTCCCGGCTTCATGGTACAAGGCGGAGGCTTTACCCCCGGATTACGCCAAAAGAAAACCCTTCCCCCTATCAAAAACGAAGCCAATAACGGGCTTCAAAATCAACGTGGCACCCTCGCTATGGCCAGAACCAGTGCCATTGACAGTGCTACCTCACAGTTTTTCATTAACGTTGCAGAAAATAAGTTTTTAAATTATCGCGGCTCCAATAGTAATGAATACGGGTATACCGTCTTCGGATCCGTCATAGAAGGAATTGAAACTGTCGACAAAATCGCCACTGTTTTAACCACAACCTCAGGGTATTTTGAAAATGTCCCCGCCGAAGATATCGTCATTACCTCAGCTCAGATCATCAGCCTTGATACAGACGTCACTCCCACTCTGAACACCCTTGTTCCAGCCAAGGTTTCACCCAACACAAGCATAGTGCCCACAGCCTCTAAGTGGGTAAAATAATGGCACTTTCTTCTCAAGATTTAGACGCTATCAGAACCCTTCTTGGACGATCCCCTTCTACGGTGGAATTGTCCATTTTTGATACCATGTGGTCAGAACATTGTTCCTACAAAAGCAGTAAAGAGATTTTAAAAAAATATCTCCCCACCCAAGGTTCAGAAGTAGCCTTAGGCATCGGAGAAGATTCTGGAATTATCCGATTTTGTAAACACGAGGGAAAACAATACTGCATCGCCATTTCTCATGAATCTCACAATCACCCTTCTCAAATTCTACCCGTCGAAGGGGCAGCCACAGGGGTAGGTGGCGTTGTCAGAGATGTCTATTGTATGGGAGCAGACGTGGTCGGAGTGCTCAACTCACTTCACTTTGGGATCAACGATGGGAAAAGCCCTCTTGTTGATGATATTGCGCAAAATGTGGTTCTGGGCGTATCAGACTATGCAAACCCCCTCGGAGTCCCCGTATTGGGGGGTGAGACCCTCTATCACCCTTCTTACAACGACAACTGTTTGGTGAATGTTGCTGCTTTAGGACTCATCGAAGAATCGCAGATTATCCGAAGCCGAGTCCCTCAAGAGGCGTTAACAGAACCCTATGACATGATTCTATTCGGAAAATCAACCGATGCTACAGGATACGGTGGCGCCAGTTTTTCTTCCGCAACCTTGGATAAAGAAAATGAAGCCGTCAATATGGGCGCGGTCCAAGTCCATGATCCTTTTCTCAAACGTGTCATTGTAGAAGCCATCAAAAGCCTCATCAAAGTCGTCCATCAAGAACAAGTCTCCATCGGATTTAAAGATTTAGGCGCAGGGGGAATCTCATGTGCCACATCCGAGCTAGCTTCCGCGGGCGGATTTGGAGTCGAAATAGACCTAGATAAAGTCAATGTCGCATTTGACCACTTGCCCCCAGAAGTCATTGCCTGCTCAGAAACACAAGAGCGTTTTTGTCTCGCAGTACCCAAGTCTTTTTCACAAACTGTTTTAGATATTTTTAACAACCAGTTTGCGCTTCCTCAACTTTATCCACATTCTGGAGCCGTTGTTATTGGACATATTACCCAAGAAAAAAACTATCGCCTTATGTCGAAAGGTATCTGTCTGTGCGATTTACCCATACAAGCAATTACCACAGAAGTAAAAGCACATCGCACAACACTCTCTAGAACTATTTTAAAAACCGAAACCTTGTCAAGTCCCGTGCTTTCACACGAAATAATCCACACTCTCTGCACACATCTGTTACGCCTGGAAAATATCTGTTCAAAGCGGTATATCTATCGTTTTTTTGACAACGCTGTCCGCGGAGATACCATTATCTATCCTGGCGAAGGCGATGCTGTCGTTACCACCCCTATAGAAGGCTGTCCCGTAGGGCTCACCGCCAGTATAGACAGTAATTTATACGGATTTATCGATCCCTATGTGAGCGGCGCTGCAGCCGTAGCAGAAGGGGTTAGAAATGTCATTTCTGCAGGTGGAAAGCCTATCGCGGTAACCGACTGTCTAAACTATGGAAACCCAGAAAATCCAGCCTCGTTTTTTGACTTTGAAGAAGGCGTCAAAGGCATTGCAGACGCCTCAAAAGCCCTCGGCTTTATTGAGGGAGAGCCCCTTCCTGTCATTTCAGGGAATGTCAGCTTTTATAACGATTCCAAACAAGGAAATGCCGTTGTCCCTTCTCCTGTAATTGTCGTCGTTGGAAAAGTAGAAAACTATCAAAAAGCACTCACCATGCAGATCCGACAGCCTTATCAGACACTGATCCTAATAGGAAAACGCTATGCTGAATTTGGTGGTACGCAACTCGACACCATGCTTTTGTGGGGAAGAAAAGTAGCGCCACAGGTTCGCTTTTCCGAAGAAGCAGCTCAAAACAAAGCGGTATTCACCTGTATTCAAGAAGGGCTTCTCTCTGCTTGTCACGATATTTCGATGGGAGGTCTTTGGACAACACTCACTGAAATGCTTTTAGGCGAACGCGGCGTATTTAGAGTAGGGGCAGAACTTAAGATAGCGTCTAGCATAGACCTACCCACCTTATTATTTTCTGAAAACGGAGGATATCTTCTCTCCGTCTCTTCGAACACACTCAATCAGGTCAAAAATACCCTCACTCAATTTGGTGTCTATGTTATGGAACTCGGACAAACCATTCCAGAACAAACTCTCTCTATCTTTCACAAAGAAAAAAGTCTAGACTGGAATCTAGCCTCTCTAAAAAAAGAGTGGAATAGCAAAAATAGTTAAATTCAGGCCTGAATCTTACCTCTCAATCGAACTTTTCCAGACACTTCCATTCGTTCAACCACTCTCAAAATAGCTTCTTGTGCCAACTCTATTTCTTTTTTAGAAAGATTTGCAGATTTTAAACTTTGGAATTGCTCGACTAAATCTCGACTGGAGGCATTGAGATTTTGATCCACTTTTTGATAGGTTTCAGGATCTACCCCAACAAGGGCAGTTGAAATAAGATCAAGATGTACTTCAGACAGCAACAGCTTCATTTCTTCGTCTTCTAAGAAGCGAATATCATCAAAAACAACAATCTGAGCACGCACTTTTCGATAACCATCCGGATTATTCTTACTCAAAACACTTAGCAATTGCTTCTTCATATCAGGGGAAACCGATTCAAAAATATTTCTAAAAACAGAAAGTCCCCCGATCATAGATTCCATCGCCGACTTCAACTGCGCTTCAAATTTTTCAATCATCGCCTTATTCACCATTTTAGTATCCATAATATGAACAGAAATCATAGCCTGTGTCTTCAGATCCAGTTCAGACATGACTTTTGCTGCTAAGTGAGGCATCAAGCATGGCACTAAAACAGCCAAATTTTCGATACCTATTTTTTCCTTTTTAAGGATAAAGAGAAGTTTATCTATGTTTTCATCTGTCACAAAATCAAAATAACGCTTAACCGGATTCGAGGATGCGAGATGAAGAGCCTGAGTATCAGATTTTTCTGACTTTGGAAGATCAAACCCAGGACTTAGGCCTAAAGAGGATCCGCCAGAAGTCTCTCCCTTTTTAGAATCTTTCGATGTTTTAACCATTAATTTCTGATTTTGAATTTGAAAAAGGGCATATACCGCCATAAACCCTAAAAGAACAACAATAAGAAGCGCTTGCAATAGAAGGCCAAGGGTAGAGCCACTAGAAGACCCCCCAGACGATTTCTGCCTCACAGGACTATCGGAAAATTTTTGAGTTCCACTAGGGACTTCCGAAACAGAGAAATTTTCATAGGTAAACGAAATGCGGTCTCGGCCAGGCTTTAGCCCTAAATATTGTTCCAAGCTGGTTTGTGCCCGAGCAATACTGCCTTTAGGAAATCCTTTATTCACAATAATGCCCACTGAAATTTGTCTAATAGCTGCACGGGAATAAGAGGTGACAGAATCGAAAGGAAGTTGCTTCATCGTATCTGGAGCAAGATTTTTAATGACAGGGTATCCGGGCAAAATTTGGAATTTATCTCCCCCCGAACTTTTTGTATTGTTCACCTGAGCTTGCGATTGTCGGGTATAGCGAACATCATAACGAGGATCCGTCATATCCACTTTTACCAGTACAATAAAATTTCCCTTTCCATAAACACCATCTAAAACCCGTTGTGCTTTGTCGGTGAGGCTTTGCTCCAATGTAACCTCATCCATAGTCGCAAAAAGAGAAACCGACAGGGTCAATAAGGTAAAAAAACCCAGGATCAGTGTGCGTATAAACAAGCGGCTTGGTGACATGGGGTTCCTTTCAAAAGACCTATTTCTTTTTTTCTAATTGGGATTTGGGCACTTTCACAGCCCATTTCCCATTGTCCATTTCTTCCACAAGAGGCTCAAGGCCTTTTTTCTTGAGTTCACCGGCAAAGGCATAAGCCTCATTTTGGGTTTTATAAATGCCAAATACTTGGGTTTCAACTTGAGCACCCTTATCTTCCGAGATTTTTTTCTTGTTTTGATCCCTGAGTGCGCTGGCCTCTTTATCATCTTCTGCAATCAATTGTTTGGTTTTTTCTACAATTTTTTCCAAATCTTTATTGGCAGGGTTAAAAAACAAGGCCGTATTCCAAGATTCAACAGCCTTCCTTTTCTCGCCCATCATATAGTAAGACGACCCCATTTTTTCATAAACAAGAGGATTTTCTTTATCAAAAAACACAAGAACATTAAGATCGTCCACAGAGGAAGCATAATTACCTCCGTAAAAAGAAGTATTCGATTTATTCCAATACTTTGCCTGAATATCTTCTACTTTATAACTCCCCGGAGGCAGCTCTAAACCAAACTCAAGAAGCTTCTTTGCCCGCACATTTCGCCTGTGTAGAAAAAGAACATGAATCAGCAAATCCCTCGCAAGGTCGTTTTTCCCATTAAGCATCGCAACCTGAGCTTCCTTATAGAGCTTTTGGACCGATCTTTTCGTGGTTTCGTCCAGTTCATCTTCTTTTTGAAAAAGTATATTGGTCTTGGCGACTTCCTCTTCAACTGCTTTGAACGTAGTAAGATAGGCTTTTTCAATTTTATTACGACGTGTAAGTTTTGATTCTGGAATTTTTTGAAGCATTTCTACAGCTTCTGGGAACTGTTTTTGTTTGAGAAGATCTTGATAGTTTTTTTGCAGATCCTGCAGAACATCCTCTGTAATTTCTGCATTTTCTGAAGGCTTTACATTCGCTGAAGGAACCAAAACAGGTACCGTTCTTACAGAAGAACCCCCCGAATTTCCAGGGATAGGGGTTACAACCGCTACAGGTTTAGGAGGTTCTTTAAAAGTGGGCCTCTCTCCAAAAGCCATCAGTGAAGAGCCGTAGCTACACACCATAATGACCCAAAGCCAGACACGCATGTATTTCATATATACTTAGAGTATACTATACGTATTCCAAGCATTGGAATACTTCGTCCATTTCATCGAGGAAACACGTACCGCTTTTTTACCATTGATTTCAGAAAACTCTAAAACTCCGTCCATAATATAGCGAATATTGTTCAAAGTCTGTTCAGAAACCGTGCCCTCTTCCATAACAAAAAGCGTGGTAACCCCACCAAAAGAAATCGCCGTTCTGGCAATGCGGTTAATAAAACTTTGAACCAAGGGAAGATCAAAATGGATAAGAAGACTTGAGATAGAATCAAACACCCTGCGCCCACCCAGTTTACTTTGAATGGTTTGTCCAAGGTCTTGCCCTGCATCGGAGATGGCCCCGGCTAGTTGATTCAGTTCCAGGGTCCCCGTAACCGCAAAAGGCTCATCTTCGGGCTGTGTGAGTGTGGACCATGAGTAGGCATCCACAAAACGCATCAACCATAATTCTTCATATTCTTTCACAGAGCGATGTGCGCTTAGACTCAGTTGTTGACGAATTTGTTTAGGGTTATCGTCTAGGGCAATAAACAGGCATCTTTCTCCCTCTCTGAGCCCATTTGAAATAAATTCTCGGCAAAAACTCGATTTTCCTTTTCCAATAGGCCCCAAAACTAAAATATTGGAGCCCCTGGGTAAGCCTCCGTGAAGAGCCTCGTCAAGTGCAGGAACCCCCGTAGGCACATAGTCTACATGAGATTCTAGATCAACAAAGGGAGTAACCACAGGCTTTTCTTGCACCGAAGTAGTCGAATAACGCAGCAATAAAGCCTTTGTTCTCGCTTTTAAATCCTCGACACTAAAAGGTTTTGTAATATAATCATCAGCGCCATCATCAAAACCAGTAATTTTATTGTAATCATCTCCGAGAGCCGACAAAATAATAATCGGTGTATGACTAATTTCAGGATGGGCCCTCACCATTTTACACACCTCAAAGCCGGTCATTTTAGGCATAATAACATCCGTAATAATAATATCGGGCTTTTCAGAAATGGCTTTTTGAACAGCCTCCTGACCATCCACTGCCGTAATCACATGCATCCCCATATCCTGAAACAACATTTCAGTTAAAAGCAATATATTCGGTTCATCGTCCGCAATGAGTATTTTAACCATAACTTTAGATTGGATTTCTTAGTACAAGGCCCCGAGAAGGCAGAATTTCAAAGCTGTATTCCGACAATTCAATACGGGTTCCCCTCATTTTTCTAGCGCGAATCGTCCGTATATACTTGTTTTGCAAATTTACCAATCTCAACAAAATAATGCCAGAAGCTGCAAACTCTTCAATGCCATGGTGACTCACTTTTTCTGAACCCACGGGAACATAAGAGGTCAAAAGAGTCGTGCAAACGCCTTCATCTTCAAGGCTAAAAATAAGTTTCCGAATATATTCCACAACTTGAACAGCCGTGTTTCTTGAAAAAACCAGGGGGGCAACGGGATCAATTGCCAAGCGGGTCACTCCTCGTTTTTTGAGAATAGCCATAATATCCTCAATAATTTGAGCCCCATTAATGCCCTCATAATCGCCTATTTTAGGGGAAGAAAAATAAGCCGTAACATCCATAATCTCAAGAGAACCATTGTCTAAATAAGGCGTCAAATCCCAACCCAAAGCCTGTGCATCAAGAACGATATGTTCAGGACGTTCATCGATGGTAATGTAGGTGCAAATCTCCCCGTTTTTAAGGCCTTCCAAAAGAAATTGCAAGGAAAAAAGTGTCTTGCCTGTTCCAGGCTCTCCAGAGATCAAACAGGCTCGGCCCTTGGGAAAGCCTCCAAACAGCAATGTATCTAATCCCTCAATCCCACTTTTGACCTTGTCCATCGTAAGTTTCAGTGTAATCGATAACCCCTCACATTTCAAAGACATTTTGCAACAACACACCTATCGTGATTAAATGCACTGCATGAAAAATACGCTATTAAGAAGTCTGCTTGTTCTTTGGGCATGCCTCGTTGTTTCGATATTCGGACAAAATCCAGAGTCTGTTCAAAGCACCGCAACCCTCCACTCAGAAATACGTATAGCCCAACCGGGGAAACCCTTTTGGGTGGCTTCGCATATTCAGTTACCCTTAGGCTATCACACCTATTCTGACCATCCAGGCGATCTCGGCACACCCCCTTCAGTTCAATGGACATTGCCCCCAGGGATAACGGCCGGCCCGCTTCAATTTCCTGAGGCTAAAACCTTTAATACCCCGCCTTTTGTATCTCAGGGATATGAGAACGAGGTCACTCTGCGCTGTCAATTGTCTATATCGCCCACGCTCAAGCCTTCTCAAAATATCCTCATTAAAGCAAAATTAAGATGGCTTATTTGCGATAAAGTATGCATTCCAAAAAAACAAGAGCTCTTCCTCGCGCTACCCCTGCAGGCACACTCGCAAACAAACCCTGCTGAAGCCGCTTTTTTTAAGCAACCAACTAAGCAAGGTTTTTTAACCCTGCTGTGCTTGGCATGCTTAGGCGGAATCATTTTAAATTTAATGCCCTGCGTTTTCCCTGTTTTATCCCTCAAAGTATTGAGTTTTATTTCCCAATCTGATCATACGCCAAGAAAAGCCCTTCGACATGCGGGGGCCTACACGGGGGGGGTTTTAACCTCATTATGGTCATTAGCCACCCTGCTTATAACACTCCGTTTAGCGGGCAACCAATTGGGCTGGGGGTTTCAACTACAATCTCCCTACTTTGTTTTTATTTTATTGGTCATTTTCTTTTTTATTGGACTGAATTTATTTGGGGTTTTTGAAGTAGGCCTTTCTCTCACAACAATGCGCTCAAAACAAGACTCTGAAAACGGACTTTTATCTTCTTTTTTAATGGGTATATTTGCAACCATTGTAGCAACCCCATGTACAGCCCCTTTTATGGGAACAGCCATCAGCGTGGCCCTATCCCAACCAGCCTGGATTGCTTTTTCTATCTTTACTTCTCTCGGAGTGGGCCTTGCTTTACCCTACATCGGCCTTGTAACATTCCCCGCGGGGCTAAGGTACTTGCCCAAGCCCGGGGCGTGGATGCTAACATTTAAACAGCTTCTAGGCTTTCCCATGATGGCAGCAACCCTGTGGTTATTGAGTGTTTTATACACACAAGTGCCTCCTAAAGTTATTTTGACCCTTTCCTTTCTACTAATCGGATTCGGCATGGGGGGGTGGCTCTATGGGAAAGCCCAGTTTGCTATTGGAAAAAAGAAAACAACCTTATTTTTTATAGCCATTATTTTAGTGGGGCTATGTTTGTATAGTGGATTCAATCAACTTGCTCACAAGGAATCATTTCAAAAAGAGTCTATATGGGAATCGTTTTCTCAGGAAAAACTCGCTCAATATCGAGAAAAGGGGCGCCCAGTTTTCGTCGATTTTTCAGCTTCTTGGTGTTTAACATGTCAGATAAATGAACGTGTCATTTTACATAAACCCGCTTTACTCTCTGAGTTTAAAAAGAAAAATGTTGTTTTAATGAAAGCCGACTGG
>JAHFDB010000005.1:31299-51568 GCA_023249195.1 bacterium
CAAAACCCTGTCATTACCCAAGTTTTAGCCTCATTCGGAAAAGTAGGGGTCCCTTTTTATGTATTGTATCCCGGGAAAGAAGAAGCCATTCTTTTCCCGGACCTTTTAACCACAGGGGCTGTGATGGAACGCTTGAATCGGTTAAGATAGGTCTCTATGCTCACAGCCTCACTTAATTCGCAACAACAAAAAGCCATTGAACATGTCGGAACACCCCTTTTAATTGTTGCCGGGGCAGGGTCTGGAAAAACAATGGTTTTAACCCACAAAGTAGCCTATCTTATTCGGGAATTAGGGGTTCCTGCCCAACATATTTTAGCCATTACATTTACCAATAAAGCCGCCAAAGAAATGAAAGAACGCATCACTCAATTAATTGGGGTCGGAAACGCAGCCCCCTTTATTGGCACCTTTCATGCGTTCTGTGCCGATGTTTTACATCATTACTTTCACCGATTAGGCCGATCAAATGACTATGTCATTTGCGACCAAAGCGACCAAATCAAGCTAGTGAAGCAGATTTTAAAAGACCTCAATCTTTCTGAAAAAAGCTATAGTCCTTCTGGTGTTTTATACACCATTCAAGACATGAAAAACAACCTTGTAACTCCCGCACAATGTGCTCAACACCCCCAAAATCTTCGGGCAGATCAAGCAATTGCCACAGTGTATAAAGAATACGAAGCCAAACTCCTGGCAAACCAGCTGGTCGATTTTAATGACATGATCAATTACACCGTACAGCTCTTTCAACAATGTCCCGATGTTTTAGAAATCTTCCAAGAAAGATTTTCATTTGTCATGGTCGATGAATATCAAGACACCAACCATGCGCAATATTTATTGATTTTGTTGCTGGCTAAAAAATATCAAAATCTCACCGTTGTCGGTGACTTTGATCAAAATATCTACTCTTGGCGAGGGGCTAATTTAGACAATATTCTAAATTTTGAGAAAGATTACACCCATGCCCAAACCATTTTATTAGAACAAAACTATCGGTCTACCCAAACCATTTTAAATGCTGCGAATGGCCTAATTGCTCACAATCAGGCTCGAAAAGAGAAAAACCTTTGGACAGACAACCCTGCCGGAGAAAGTCTTCGCCACTATGTTGCCCATGACGAGCGTGACGAGGCCCAGTTTATGATCAAAGAAATTCGATCTCTTTCCCAGACCTATACCTACAACCAAATGGCCATTCTATATAGAACAAATGCCCAAAGCCGGGTACTGGAAGACAGTTTTGTGATGGCCCAAATTCCTTACAGGGTCGTCGGTGGGCTTAAGTTTTTTGACAGAGCAGAAATCAAAGATCTTTTGGCCTATATGAGGCTGGTTTATAATCCCAATGACACCCTCTCTTTTTCAAGAATTGTAAACATGCCTTTGAGGGGCGTAGGCGATACGTCGTTATCAAAGATTTTATCTCAGGCAAATCAAACAGGACGTCCTATTTCAGAGCTTGTAGACGCAGGGGCTCTTCCTGTAACCCCGAAATGTCTTTTCACCCTCCGAGAATTTTGGACACTGATTCACACTCTGCGGACTCTCTATGTAGAAGAAGACCCTGACGGGGTGGCCAACCTAATTCTGGCTATTGTAGAAAAATCGGGATACAAAGCCATGCTAGAAAACGACCCCAAATCAATCGATAAATTCGAAAACATCTCTGAGCTCATGACCCTTGCACGAGAAGAGGCCGTAACCCTAGGAGATTTTCTAAATAAAATCGCACTTTCCACCGATCTAGATCAAACCGAAGACGCCTCTAACGCAATCACGCTCATGACCATGCACACCGCTAAAGGGCTTGAGTTTGATGTGGTATTTATAGCCGGCTTAGAAGAGGGCCTTCTTCCTCACTACAAATCCAAACTCGATCCTAGCGCATTAGAGGAAGAGCGCCGATTATGCTATGTAGGTATTACCAGAGGCCGAAAAAAAGTTATTTTAACCTCTGCGGAAAAGCGTATGATTTTTGGAGATATTTTCAGAAACGAAGGCTCGCGTTTTATAGAAGAACTGCCTCCGGAAACCCTAGAAACAGTTGAAAGAACCCCTGTTTCTCTACTCGGTCTTTCTGGTTCCCAAATTCGATCAACTTTAGAATCCAAAAAATATTATGACGACCTTCCCACCCGAACCGACACTTTCGATTTAGGCGACATTGTCATTCATAATCAATGGGGAAGAGGCGTAATCCAAAAAATTGAGGGCCATGGGCCTCAAGCAATTCTGCACATCGCCTTCTATAATGGCATTAAAAAACTCATGGCAAAATATGCCCCCATCGAGAAGTTAGCCTAGACACATTATCAGAACTCGCCTATTAGGCCCCTATCCCAAATCAGGAGATGTACATTTTGATGACCTGCATCAAAGCGCACAATCTGTTTTTTTCTTCTCCTTCACTTTTATCTAAAGCCTCTTGAATAGCTAATGTTCGATCAGCTAAGGAAACAAAATCCTGGTTATCTTTAAGCATAGTTCCTGTAACATACCTGGGGTTGATATATTTTCTCAGTAATTTGGGGTCAGGATTTGGATGAAAATTAAGGTACAGCCTGTTATACAATTGGATAATATAAAGATCCTTCGGTTCTGTGCGGCGTGTCCAGAGTTCTTGCAGGGTACTCAGGTACCTATTCGGATCTTTTAAAAAGGCCTTAGTCAGGGCTCTGAGTATATCAATGCGTTCTTTGAAACCAAGCTCGTGAATCTGATACTCGATATCCCAAGGCTTTTTGATAAGTTCAAAATAGATGTCTGGAGTGAGGGTCCCCCAAAACGTATCTTGGCGGATGTCGTCAATAATAGGGGTATAGTAATGGTCTTCGTAAGGTTCTAAGGTTTCAAGAACAAGCATATGCTTATTGGGATTGATATAGCGTAGGCACGCAAGCTTTTCGTCTTGGGTTGGCGTAATGAGTTGGCTGCTCTTATCTAAATCCAGAAATACCCAACCTTTGCCCGCAGAAAAAAGCTTGAGATAATAGCGATAGGCCCATTTTTGAGGAGGCTGTTCCTGACTATCATACACAAGACTTTTCATTTTTGCAGCTTCGAAATCAGTTTGATTCATCGGTTTTGAAGGCAGCTGAATCGGTTGAAAATCAGCAAAAGATTTTTGGAAGCGGGCTTCCATGGCCTTCACAAGCGCAATGGTCAGCATAACATCATCTCGTGCCCCGTGGGTTTGAGGAGACTCTAGAATGCCAAAAGCTTCTGAGAGACCCTCTAGCTTGAAAGCGTAGAACGATTTACCTTGCTCCTTTGTCAGACACCAGGGAAATGTTTCGACATTCTCTAAAGCCAAATATTGGGCATACTGAAGCACATCGCGATTCGTAAAATGACCCGAAAAATAAGGGTTAAATCCGTATCGAACAAGAAGGTTTCTGAGAAAATTGAGATCAAAACGATTGGTATTAAAACCAACCAAAACGCCACCCTTGTATTTAGAGTCTAGATTACCAAGAAAGATCGCTATTTTTTCGGCAGCCACATATTCAGGATCTCCGTTTTCTTGAAGCCAGTCTAGATTGAGCTTATTGACTTGAATGGCACCCAACTCAGGAATTTCCGTACGTTTGAGCTGAATATATCCGTTAAGTTCCTCTTGGATAAGAAACTGTTCATCCGTCACAATGAAAGCATAAGATAGAATTTGACCCAGAAAATCACGTGTAGATGTTTCAAAGTCGTAGAAAATGTACATTGCGCAATTGTACTTATTTTTCTAAGATAAACCAACTTTATTATAGGGTTTTTTCAAAAAAGGAATTTTTTATGCAAAAACGCATACTTGTTACGGGAGCCGGTGGGTTTATAGGCCATCATTTAGTACGCTTATTAAAGCAAAAAGGCTATTGGGTACGCGGGGTAGATATTGTACATCCTGAGTATGAAAAAAGCGCAGCAGATGACTTTGAAATTTTAGATTTGAGACGCTGGGAAAACTGTCTAAAAGCCACTCAAGGAATGCATCATGTCTATAATTTAGCAGCAAATATGGGAGGAATTGGATTTATTGAAAGTCATAAGGCTGAAATTGTTCATGACAACACCTTGATTAATATGCACATGATTGATGCCGCCAAAACAAATAAACTAGAGAAGTTTTTATACACATCTTCTGCCTGCATTTATCCAGGATATAAGCAAAATTCTCCAGAAGTATCCCCCCTCAAAGAATCCGATGCCTATCCTGCAGATGCGGAAGATGGCTATGGCTGGGAAAAGTTATATATGGAGCGCACCTGTCGACACTATCATGAAGACTATGGACTTCAGACCTATGTGGTGAGGTTTCATAACATTTTTGGCCCATTGGGGACCTATGAAGGAGGAAGGGAAAAGTCTCCTGCAGCAATTTGCAGGAAGATTGGGCTGGCAAACCCAGTAGATGAAATCGAAGTATGGGGAGATGGGCTTCAGACAAGATCCTACTGTTATATTGAGGACTGTATAGAGGGGATTTATCGCTTAATGCAGTCTGAGTTTCATGAACCTTTAAATTTAGGTCAAGATCGCATGATTTCCGTGAATGAATTGGTAGATATAATCGCTAAAATTTCAGGTAAAACGATTGCAAAACGCTATGATCTCACCAAACCTCAAGGGGTGAGAGGACGTAACAGTGATAACACACTTCTGAGACAAGTTTTAGGATGGGAACCTCAAATTTCATTGGAAGAAGGCCTCAAAATCACGTATCATTGGATTTTGAAACAGCTTGAAACAGCTTAAATCTTTGTCCTCGTAGCTCAGTTGGATAGAGCGCAGGATTCCTAATCCTGAGGCCACAGGTTCAATTCCTGTCGAGGACACCACCATAAAGAGGATATCATCCATGTCCCGGCCAACCATTAGTCTCATTACCTCTGTAAGAAACAACCGTCCCTTTATTCGCGAGGCTATCGAGTCTGTTCTGTCTCAAACCTATCCTTCTATTGAATACATTGTAGTCGATGGCGCATCTACCGATGGAACCCTCGATATCATTCAGTCCTATGCAGGACGTATCGCAAAAATTATTTCCGAGCCTGATCTCAACTGTTACGACGGCATGAACAAAGGAATTCAGGCAGCAACCGGAGATATCATAGGAACATTAAACTCAGATGATATTTTTTTTGATCACTCTGTTATTGAAAAAGTGGCCCAGGCGTTTAGAGAGTCTGCTGAGTTAGACTGTGTCTATGGAAATTTGATCTTTGTAGATCGAGAAAACCCCGAAAAAATCACAAGACGATGGATTTCCAAACCTTTCCAGGAAGGTCTTTTTGAAAAAAGCTGGACCCCAGCACACCCTACTTTTTACTGTAAAAAAAGCGTTTTTACCCGTTTAGGAGGCTATCGATTAGATTATAAAATTGCGGCAGATGTAGAGTTAATGTATCGGTTCATTCAAAAAAACCATATTTATTCCCGTTTTCTTCCTTTTAACTTTATCAAAATGCGAACAGGAGGACTGAGTACCCGAGGGCTTCAAAGCACCTGGACCATCACCCTCGAATTAAAAAAAGCAATCACTGAAAACCAAGGGTCTTTTAGCCTCATAAAATATCTTTTCTACAAAGCGCTTAAACTCAGAGAGTTTGGTTAGCCTTTACACCTGCACATGAAGGGTGATATACTTTGCAACCTTATTTTTAACCTGCAAAAGCGTTCCGAGGAGGCCGAATCATAAAAAAATATTTATTAAATGAGAAAATCAAAGCGAGAGAAGTACGTTTGATTGATGAAGAGGGTCAGCAGGCTGGGGTGGTGACTGTCGAAAAAGCGAGAGAAATGGCTTCACAAAGAGGTCTTGATTTATTGCTCGTAACCGACTCCACTGTTCCTCCCGTATGCAAATTGGTTAATTACGGTCAGTTTAAGTATCAACAACAAAAGAAAGACAAGCAAAACAAGAAAAACACCAAGAGCCAAGTCACTAAAGAAGTAAAGATGGGACCCAAAATCTCTTCTAACGATTTCCAGATTAAGCTCAATCGAGGGATAGAGTTTTTGCAAAAAGGATATAAGGTTAAGCTTTCCATCAATTTCAGAGGCCGTGAAATTATGCATATGGAACTTGGAAGGGTATTGTTGGATAAGTACATCAAAGGGATTCAAGAAATTGGCGCATCTGCTGCTGATGTTGCAGCCGCAGGGAAGTCTCTGGTTGTAATATTGAGCCCTAAGTAAGGGATTATGAAGAGGAAGGTTTTGTCATGAAAAAAACAAAAAAGATTAAGATGAAGACCCGCAAAGCTGCTGCAAAGCGTTTTAAAATCACTGGAACAGGCAAAATTATGCGTGGAAATACAAAAAGAAGACACTTGCTCGAGCATAAAGCTTCTGGAACGATGCGTCAGAAAAAGAATGCTAGTTTGGTACACGATGCCGATGTCCAAAATGTGAAGGCAATGCTACCAGGAGCCTTTTAATCCGTTTAGAACAAGGAGACCTTAGATGAGAGTTAAACGTGGAAATGTTGCACGCAATAGACGCAACAAAATTTTAAAATTAGCCAAAGGATTTAGAGGCGGCATCTCTAAACTTTTTCGACCTGCTCGCCAAGCGGTTTTGCAGGCCCTCAGGCATTCATACCGAGACAGACGCATTAAAAAGCGTGATTTCAGGTCTTTGTGGATTGTTAGAATTAACGCAGCTGTTCATCCATATGGGCTTTCTTATGCTCGTTTTGCCGGTTTATTAAGCAAAAACTCTGTTTTAGTGAACAGAAAAATGCTTTCTGAAATAGCCATTCAGCATCCAGAAGTATTTGCTCAGATTGTTGAACAAGTTCAGCACGCTTAGGGCATTTTTTAATGATAGAAATGCAACTTGGGGGACTTGGTTTTGATCCTAAAAACATGTCCCCAATTGTCTTGTTAAGAGATGCGGAAGAACGCAATTTCCTTCCTATTTGGATTGGAATGTTTGAGGCAGCTGCGATTGCGATGGAACTTCAAGAGTTCAAACCGCCTCGACCTATGACTCACGATCTTTTGACCTCAATGATTTCAGTGCTAGGTGGACGTGTGGTGAAGGTTGCCATTAGTGACATCCAAGACAGCACATTTTTTTCCACAATTGAAATAACCTTGCCGGACGGAGAACTGGTAAAGGTCGACTCTAGACCATCAGACGCTATTGCCGTAGCGGTAAGGACTCGGGCCCCTATTTTTGTTTCTGAAAATGTTATGCTCAAAGCAAAGATGGTGAATACCGAAAAAGATGAAGAAGATACCAAGAAATTTCAGGACTTTATCGAATCGATAAAACCGGAAGATTTCTCAAAATATTTTGACGAACGCTAGCGTTTTTTCTATGTGCTTGTAGCTCAGTTGGATAGAGCAACGGACTTCTAATCCGTAGGTCGCAGGTTCGACTCCTGCCAGGCACACCATTTTCCTCCCATACCCATGACAAATCGTCCCCCCATACTGTAGAATCTATTTCGCCCTTTTTTTAGTCTTGTTTAAGTTAGGAAAGGTTCATTATGGTTTCTACTGCGACTACATCACTTATTGCCCAGACCCTTCAGTTGGTTCCTCAAGAGGAACTTCTTTACCCTTTTTGTGATCATTTTCTTCATTCTGTTCCTTTTCGATCACTTGAGTCTTTTACACCTCACAATTTAGCTCAATTTGTACAGGCAAGATACACCTTTTTCAAAGCCAGTGTGCTAGAGGATACCTGTTTCTTCAATGGGGTTTTTCGCATTACAGAGGCCTCTAGAGAAAAGGTTAAAAATCATGTGCTTGAAATTGTGTGTCCTGATGCGAATCATATCATTGTTACTTTAGAAGCCTTATTTAAAGAATTTGGATGCCCCATCACAAAAATGTTTCACCCCATTTTTTCTATTGAGCGGACTGAAACAGGACTGCTGTCTATTCAAAAGGCAAGTGCCTCCCGTTCTTTGGCTTCTTTTATCTACGTTGAATTTGAGGGTGCCCAAGATAAAAAAACAGTGGCTTCTTTGACAGACAGAATTAGCCTACATCTTCGGGCAATTCAGTTTTCTTTTCGGTCGCAACAAGCCATTTCTGAGAAGTGGATAGAGATTAAAAACGCTCTTTCAAACAGCCCTGTTTTACAGCTGCCTGAACCTCAAGAGGAATGGATTAACCTTATTGACTGGTTGCGCACTTACAACCTATCCGTTTACGGGTATATGGCTTTCTCAGAAACAGTAGCACACCTTGAAACGGGCTTAGGAATTCTTTCACAAGAGTATTTGACTCAGGATTCCGTCCACCTCATGGCACAGTTGACCGAGCATAATCAGAAATTCTTACATTACTCGCACCCCTTTGTTTTTGACACCATTCCTGTCAAAAGCCCTGTTCAGCGGTTTGATAACTTGATGAGATTAAGTTTGAAAATTCCTAATGCGACAGGGAAGGTAACTGAACATATTTTTCTAGGGCTTTTGAAGCGCAGCTCCTTGTTTGTAAAGAATATGGAGACCCCTTTAATTCACCTTAAAATGGCCTATATTTTCGAGAAAAAAAATATGTTGCCCGCCAGCTATGATTACAATGAAGTGATTCGTCTGTTTACATCTATTCCTAAATTCGAACTGTTCAGAACAGATAAAGAAGATTTACTTCAGATGGTAGAAGCCTTTTTATCTATTACCAATCAGAATGAAGTCTATTGTTTTTATAGTCCCAAACCGCAAATTTTTCAGGGTATTTTATATATCGTCATTCCTTCTTTTTTGTTTAACAAAGCCAATGTTCAAGTGATCAAACAGTTTTTAAATGACACCTTGTCGCATACTGAGATGGAAGTAATTGAAATTCGTGCCGAAGAAAAATGTCGGCTACATGTGCATTTTAGATATGATCGAGGAAAAGCACCCCAAATTGACTGTTCGACAATAGAATTACAGATTAAAGAATTGATTAAACCTTGGGAAGAACGGGTTAAGGATGCTATTTTATCCGATTTTGAAAAATCACAAAGCCATGCGCTGTATCATAAGTATGCAGATGCGTTTCCTAACCACTACAAGGCGATTCGTACCCCTGCTGATGCAGTAGCAGATATACAGTTTTTAGAACGTGTTGACTCTACAGGTTCTATGGCGTTCAGCCTAACCCCCTTCTCGTATTTGGATTCAGCACTTTCAGGAAAAGCATCCCTCTTAAGTCTTTATAGCAAGAAAAAAATTGATCTCATTACAGTCATGCCCATTTTGCAAAATTTGGGACTTCATGTCTATGATGAGCTCACCACCAGTGTAGGCCCTCAACGAGAGTCTTATGGATATATTCATTCGTTTAGGGTAGCTCAAGCGAATGGCAAAAAAATTGATGAAGTTCTCTTTGAACCTTTAGTAGGTACCCTTCTTTCAGAGCTTTTTAATGACCGTACTGAAAATGATCCCCTCAATGCATTGGTTCTTAAAACAGGAATGAACTGGCGCGAGGTTAATTTACTTCAAACTTATCGCAATTTAAGTCTCCAGCTTAGCACCGCCCATACCCGAGAAAAAATCAGTCAAACGTTATTGCGTTATCCTGAAAGTGCAAAAGCACTCTTTGCTTATTTTGAGTCAAAATTCAGCCTTAATCCTGCTCTAGGCGAGGTCGAAGTGAGAAAGGCTAAAGTACTACCTAAAGCAAAACAAACTTTTTTAGAGTCTCTGCATGGGGTTCAAGAAGTAGCTGAAGATCTTATTTTTAAAACCTTTTTAAATCTAATGGAGGCATCCCTTCGCACCAATTTTTATATTCCTAAAACAGAAGATACTTTTATTTCAATTAAATTAGATTCTACTCAAATCAAAGATATTCCGCTTCCCGTTCCCTACAGAGAAATTTATGTCCATGATGTCGGAGTTGAAGGCACCCATTTACGGTTTGGAGCCGTGGCCAGGGGCGGACTTCGCTGGTCAGATCGAGCGGATGATTTCAGAAAAGAAATTTTAGGCTTGGTCAAAACGCAACAAGTAAAAAATGTGGTTATTGTTCCCGTAGGGTCTAAGGGTGGATTTGTTTTAAAAAAACAGCTCACCAGTAAAGATATGGCCGCTTCGGAATCGGTAAAACAATACCGCCTTTTTATCAAAGGGTTATTGGACATTACAGACAATATCAATGATCAAGGCCAGGTCATTTATCCTGAATCTGTTCTTATTTATGACACCCAAGACCCCTATTTGGTTGTAGCTGCAGATAAAGGAACCGCTAATTTCTCTGACATTGCGAATGACATTTCTGAAGACTATCATTTTTGGCTTGGAGATGCGTTTGCTTCTGGTGGCTCGGTAGGATACAACCACAAAAAAGAAGCGATTACGGCAAGAGGGGCCTGGGAATGTACCCTTTTACATTTCAAGGAACTTGGCAAAGATATTTTAAAAGAATCCATTAGCGTGGCCGGTATTGGGGATATGTCCGGGGATGTTTTTGGGAATGGCATGCTACTCAGTAAACTCATTCAGCTCAAAGCTGCTTTTAACCATGCCCATATTTTTATCGACCCGACACCAGATCCCACCGCTTCTTGGGAAGAAAGAAACCGACTTTTTGATCTTCCTCGCTCTTCTTGGCAAGACTATAGCCCCTCCTTAATCAGTAAAGGAGGCGGTGTTTTCGAAAGAAAAGCCAAGGAAATTCCACTCTCGGAAGAAATGAAGCTCTTGCTCGATGTTTCTACAGATACACTTACCGGTGAAGAGGTAATTAAAGCTATTTTAAGAATGAAGGTAGAACTTCTGTGGTTTGGAGGCATTGGGACTTATATTAAGGCATCTTACCAAACCCACGCGCAAGTAGGGGACATTGCAAATGATGCGGTTCGGATAAATGCCGATGAATGTCGCGCAAAAGTAATTGGAGAAGGCGCTAATTTAGGGGTAACACAGTTGGCTCGTATAGAGTTTGCTCGCAGAAATGGGGCTTTGAATACCGATGCTATCGATAATTCAGCTGGGGTGAATATGTCTGATTATGAAGTGAATATTAAAATTCTTTTGAAGCGGCTTTTGTCCGACAAGGTACTTCCTTCTGTTGAAAAGAGAAATCAGGTTCTCGAAAAAGCAACAAATGAAGTTTCTGAGTTGGTTTTATACAATAACCAAGGACAACATCAACTGCTTTCTATGGATAGAATCCGATCAGCGACACAGTTCCAAAATTTCAACACACTCATTCAAGATCTTATTTCAGAGGGTGTTTTAGATGCGGTAACAGAAAACATTCCTAACTCTGTTGAGTTAGACCAGCTGGCAGCCGCAAAAAGCATGCTATCGCGTCCTGTGTTAGCTGTTGTTCAGGCCTATGTCAAAATGGAAGTGTTTAAAAAAATGGTAAGCGCTCCTGAGCTAGAGAATTCTTCGCTCATACCCTATTATTATGCGTATTTCCCGCAAACCATTCGAGACTCGTTTGAAGTCCATTTTCAGAAACATCATTTGAAAAAAGAAATCTTAGCCACGTCTCTTACCAACCATATCGTAAACCAGGCGGGGATGTGTTTTTTCTCTCAGGTGGAAGCCTTAACAGGAAGGTCTGTAGGACACATTGCAACAGGATATCTTTTACTCGATTCAGTTTTAGAGGGAAGGGTGTTCAGAGAAGCCCTTCAGAAAGAAACCATTTCACAAGAGGTGAGATATAAAGCTTTGATTGCCTTTGAAACGACGCTTCAAACCCTTTTAGTGTCTTTGCTACAGCTAAAAATCCCTATTTCCTTAGATCAAGAAAAAGCGTTCCTGACGGTCTTTTCCCAGCTTAAAAAAGACACCGGACACACTTCTGACTTGAAACATGTCCAAACCAAGTGGATTCAAAAAGGGTTAACTTCTACCACAAGTCACCTTTTGGCATTGCTCACAGAATTACCTCTCGCTTCAGATGTCATTTATCTGCACCAAGTTCTTCATTTGGATATCGTTGCAGCCACTCAGCTTGTACGACAGGTAAATAAAGTCTTTAAGTTAGATGCCCTTTATCGGGCCATGGTGAGACTTGAGCTTTCTAACCATTGGGACATCGCACAAAAAAACAGTCTTTTAAGCCAGTTGCAAAAATATAAAAAAGCACTTTATCCCGTTTTATTGAAAGAACATCCCGATGCGCATAAAAAATGGGACAAATCTGAGATAACAACTTTCTTTAAGAATCAATATGCGGCAGAATTTCAGCTGTATTTAGTCACCATAGAAGAAATTTTAAACTCGGGGATGGCTACTTTAACAAGCTTGTCTGTGGGGGTAAATCGTCTTGGGTTTATGTAAAAAATATGCTAGATTGGACTCAAATATTATTATCATGAAAAAATTGCTCTTTTATTCTTTAGTACTTGCTCTATTTTCTATTTCTTTCCCTCTTTTTGCTTTGTCGCCGATGAGTTCGTCCATGCTGGGGGCTGCGGTTGCAAATGGGGCTATACAGACAGGTACTGCATCTAATCCAAGTGGTGTTGGTATGGCTAAGGGATTTATTGAGGACAAAGACAATAAAAACACCTTTAATCCCTATGCGGTTGAAGGCAAAGTCCAGTCATCTGCTGGTTCTCAGAAACGTGATTTTAATTCAGCTCCTTCACCCATTGAAGCCATGTTCAACAGTCGCGAAAATACATCGTTGGCTTTTTCTCTGAAAGGTTCTTCTCCTGCGGAATATAAGGCTTCCGTCGATTATCCTTCCGTTGCAGATACGACGGGTGCTTCTTATACGTTATCCGGCGCCTCTCAATTTGGATATGACATTTTCAATCAAGCTCAGGCTTTAGCTCTCAATTTGACAGATGTGCCTGTTGGGAAAGACTATATTTTGGGTCCAGGAGATACCCTAAATATTCGTATTTGGGGAAAAATTGAAGAAGCTTTTTCAGTCACTATTGACCAAAATGGGCGGGCTTATTTTCCAAAACTAGGATACATGGGTTTGTCAGGGCTTAGTTTAGAACGGGCTACGTTTATTATTCAGAAAGAACTTGAAAAGTTTTATATTAATTTTCAGATTACCATTACTCTTGATCACTTGAGATCCATCAAAGTATTTGTCTTAGGAAATGTGAATATCCCAGGTGCTTATGACGTATCTTCTTTGACAACTGCCTTTATGTTGCTTTACCAGGCGGGTGGGCCCACTAAAATGGGAACATTGAGAAAAATTCAAATCAGGCGAAACAACCGTGTTATTCATACCCTCGATCTATATCAATATCTCTTAAAGGGGGATCGCGCAGAGGACATTCGACTGGAAGCCAATGATACCATTTTTGTTCCTCCCATAGGGGGCGTCGTAAAAATTGTAGGCACTGTCAAAAGACCTGGGATTTTTGAAGTTTCTGATCAGGCTACATTACAGGATGTTCTTGTTAATTTTGCAGCAGGTCTTCCCGCAGGTTCTTACCACAAAAGGATTCAAGTCGATCGTATTGTAAACGGAGAAAAAAGCCAGGTCTTAGATCTTACTTTTGCTTCCTTGGATGAGCTAAAAAAAGATTCCTCTAAATATTTTATCAATGACGGAGATTCTATAAGTGTATTCTCTATTGATCCGACAGAAAAAAACATTGTTAGCATTGAGGGAAATGTTTTTCGATCAGGACGTTTTCAACTTAAACCCGGAATGACACTTCAAGACCTTATTACGCTTGCAGATGGCTTAAAAGAGAAAACCTATCTTCCTAGAATTGAAGTGTTGCGATACATCTCTGATTCAAAACGAAGCATTGTTGTAACTGACCATGCACACGTGAGCTCTTTTAAGCTTAAAGAGCAAGATATTGTCAAAATCTTTTCTGAGGACGATGTGCTTGGAAATCAGTTTATAGAAATCAATGGGGCCGTTCAGTCTCCTGGAATTTATAAACTCTTGGATAACATGACCCTTTCAGACCTTCTTTTTACAGCAAAAATTAGCCCGTATACCCCCGTGTCTTATATTGAAATTTTTAGAAAACTAAATACTTTGGAAGAACGGTGTATCACAGTGGATGTGAATGCTCTTCTAAAAGAGCCTCAATCAGATAAAAACATTCAATTGATGCATCAGGATCGCATTTTTGTTCGGCTTGATAATACCAAAGAAATTAGACGTGTTACTATGTCGGGCTATTTTGTAAATCCAGGGATTTACCTTGCCCGTGAAGGAGAAACAATCACTTCACTCATTAAGCGTGCCGGCGGGTATAAATCCAATGCTTTTCCAAAAGGAATGGTATTTTTTAGAACGTCTGTAAAAACACAACTTGGCGAGGCTCAGGCCCGTGTTTTAGGAGAAGAGAAGAAACGGCTTATTTTTGATCAGACTCGACTGGCTGTATTATCAGAAAAAAATCAGCATCTTTACGAGACTGCATTAAACTTTTTAGAGGATAAAATAAAAACGAGTTCCGGCCGTATTGTGGTTCACTTACAAGAAGATGGAAAAACATTAGAACCTCAAGATAATTTAACGCTTCAAGATGGAGATGAGCTTACAGTTCCCCCTATTTCAAATACCGTGCAAGTAGTAGGTGGGGTTCAACAGCCAATAGCGGTCACATATTCGACAGGTAAACCTTTGAAGTATTATATTGAACAAGTCGGAGGCTACAGTGATTATGCCGATAAATCAACCCTATACGTCTTCAAACCAAATGGGACCATCCAGGTGAATCCTTCCTTGGTTGAAGTAGGCGATTCTATCTATGTACCTGAAGTGATTCGGCTTTATTTCGATTGGTTTGACTATGTGAGCAAACTTGTTCAACTGACGTTCAACCTGGTTTCTACTTACTCACTTTTACACCGATGAGTAAACACAACCCCCTTGCTTTTCAGGATGAAATTAACCTCGCCGAGTATGTTTATGCCTTGGTAAGGTGGAAATGGCTTGTTGTGCTTATTGTGGGGCTTGCTCTTGCAGGCGCTTCGGTCTATAACAGGTGTGTGCCGCCTTCTTATATTGCTTCTGCATCGTTCTTTATACCCATTGAGGCAGGCGGAACATCGAGCGCTAGTGCGGGCTATATTAGATTATTAGGCGTAGATGGGGGCTCAATTTCTAGTTACATTGGCATTCTTTCTTCTTCCCATCGTATTCAAGAATTAATTGCTGACGATCTTTATCCAGAGTTTAAACTGCCCCAAGATAGAATTATTGGGCTTTTAAAGTTAGGTAAAAATTTAAAACTTACAAACAATGGTAATTCGTACAACCTGACCTATGAAAACAGTAACCCCGCAATGACCGTTAAAGTGATTGAAAGTTATACTAAAAACCTGATTTTAATGAACCAATATTATAATATTTCTCCGCAAAAAGAGATTATTGTTGTTTTAGACAAGGCAAAATTGCCTAGAAGCCCGACTAAACCCAGGAGGGTTTTTAACCTGGCTATCGCTGGGATAGGTTCGCTTGGGGGAAGTATTTTATTAATTTTGCTCGGACAGGCCATTGTCTCAATGCGATCGTGGTATAAAGACTCTGTTCAAGAACTCCCAAAATGAAAAAAATTCTATTTATTATAGGGACTCGTCCTGAAGCAATAAAGTCTATTCCCGTTCTAAAAGCTCTAAAGGCTTTGCCTCATTTTGAGGTCAAGCTTTGTATTACAGCCCAACATCGGGGTATGCTAGATCAAATTTTGGCCTTTTTTGATATTCAGCCCGATTTTGATCTTGATTTAATGAAGTCAGATCAAACCCTGTTTGATGTACACACCGTAGGGTTACAAAAAATCGAGCCTGTTCTAGATGAGTTCAAACCGGATCTCATTTTTGTTCAGGGTGATACGAACACCGCTTATTTGGGTGCACAAGCAGGCTTTTATAAAAAGATTAAAGTTGCCCATATTGAAGCGGGGCTTAGAAGTCATCATAAATATTCGCCTTTTCCTGAAGAAATGAACCGAAGGTTGATCAGTCAATTAACCGATATTCATTTTACACCCACTCTGAAAGCCACTCGAAATTTAAAAAACGAAGGGTTTACCGACTCTATTTTTCAGGTGGGAAACACCGTTATAGATGCCCTTTTGTCGAGTCTAGAGTTAATTAAAAATCAGGACCCTATGATTTATAGCACTTATTTTGCTTCTTTAGGGGTTCAGACGACTCAGAAATTTATTTTGGTCACAGGGCATCGAAGAGAAAGTTTTGGGGAGCCCTTAGAAAAAATTTGCAAAGCCCTTATCGATGTTGCCAAACGTTTGCAGATACCTATCGTATATTCGGTACATTTGAATCCCAATATTCAGAAACCCGTTCAGAAACTTTTAGGTCATAGTTCGGGCATTTGTATCATTCCACCCTTAGATTACCCTCGCTTTGTGTGGTTGATGAAGCAGTGTTATCTTATTGTGACCGATTCAGGCGGCATTCAAGAAGAGGCCCCTACACTGAATAAACCCGTTTTAGTTACTCGGACGATCACAGAAAGAATGGAAGGAATTGAGTCTGGAACGGCAAAATTGGTGGGACATGATCCCTTGATTATTTTTGACGAAATTGAAAAGTTGATCATTGACCCTGTATATTATGAGAAAATGTCTCAATCTCCGAACCCATATGGAGATGGATTGGCAACACAAAGAATTTTAGAGCATATTAATAATCTTGGTTAGGAGGCCTACATGACAAAAAAAGCACTGATTACAGGAATTACAGGTCAAGACGGATCTTATTTGGCGGAATTTCTTCTCCAAAAAGGGTACGAGGTCCATGGCATTATTCGAAGATCTTCTTCTTTTAATACAGAACGCATCAATCATCTTTATCATGATGTGCATATTTCTGGGCTCCCTTTGCATTTGCATTACGGGGATTTGAGTGACAGCAGTTCGACTAGCCGGTTGTTAGAAAAAATAGCCCCAGATGAAATTTATAATTTAGGTGCTCAGAGCCACGTAAAGGTGAGTTTTGATATTCCAGAATACACAGCAGATGTGGATGGAATTGGGACTCTTCGAATTTTAGATGCCTTGAAAGAAACTCACATTGGCGCCCGCTTTTATCAAGCCTCTTCTTCAGAACTTTATGGAAAAGTACAAGAGATTCCCCAAAAAGAAACGACTCCTTTTTACCCAAGAAGTCCCTATGCAGTGGCAAAGCTTTACGCATACTGGATTACCGTAAATTACCGAGAAAGCTATAATCTTTATGCGTGCAATGGGATTTTATTCAACCATGAATCCCCCCGAAGAGGACGTACATTTGTAACCAAAAAAATTGTGGAAGGACTTGTAAAAATCAAACTGGGCCTGTCTAAAACCCTTTATTTAGGGAATATTGATGCGAAGCGCGACTGGGGATTTGCAGGCGACTATGTTGAAGCCATGTGGCTAATGCTTCAGCAAGAGGCTCCTGAAGATTTTGTTATTGCAACTGGTAAAACATACTCAGTAAGAGAGTTTTTAGAGTTAACATTGAAAGGGCTTGGCATTTCGGCAAAAAGCAATGGAAAAAGCGGTATGGACGAGCAGTTTATCGATGACCAAGGAAAGGTTATTGTTGCCATTGACCCTGCCTACTATCGCCCTGCCGAGGTAGATCTGCTCATTGGAGACGCCACAAAAGCTAAAGAAAAATTGGGCTGGACCCCTAAAGTAGACCTTCAAGGACTCGTAGATATGATGATTCAAGCTGATTTAGCCCTTTTTTCAAAGCAATAGACAATGAATAAGCACGCTAAAATTTATGTTGCGGGACATCGGGGGATGGTTGGCTCTGCCATTGTGCGCCTGCTCAAAACTCTGGGACACACCCATATTATAGAAAAAACCCATGCGGAACTTGACCTTACCGACCATAACGCCGTGCGTTCATTTTTTGAATCTGAACACCCTGACTATGTTTTTATGGCTGCGGCTAAGGTAGGCGGGATTTATGCCAACAATACATTCCCAGCAGATTTTATTTATACCAATCTTACTATTCAAAACAATGTGATTTATGAGTCCCATCGTATTGGAGTCAAAAAACTGATGTTTTTAGGGAGTTCCTGTATTTACCCTAAGTTTGCCACTCAACCGATTGATGAAAGTGCCTTGTTGACCGGTGCACTGGAACCTACAAACGAACCCTACGCCATCGCTAAAATTGCGGGAATTGTTCTGTGTCAATCGTTCAATCGGCAATACGGAACCCAATTTATTTCGGTTATGCCTACAAATCTGTACGGCCTTAACGATAATTACGATTTAAAGACCTCTCACGTCCTTCCTGCGCTTATTCGCAAAATCCATGAGGCAAAAGTGGCAGGGGCTAAAGAAGTTGAGGTTTGGGGCACTGGGAAGCCTCTCAGAGAGTTTCTATACGCAGACGATTTAGCAGATGCCTGTGTATTTCTCATGCATACCTACACAGATTCAAGCATTGTCAATATTGGTACCGGTGTAGATATTACCATTGCTGATTTAGCAAAAGAAATTCAAGACGCGATTGGATTTAAGGGGCGACTTGTGTTTAATCCTGCCCAGCCCGATGGAACACCCAGAAAATTACTAAATGTTTCTAAATTAACAAGTCTAGGTTGGAAAGCTAAAACCCCGTTATCTAGGGGAATTTCGCTTGCGTATCAGGACTACCTCAACAGCTAAACGTTACACTGCCTGCAACCTGTGTAATAACTGATAGAGATTGTGATCTCGCTCAAAGGCATTAAAAGCATGGGAAGTTTGTACCCGTGGACTTGCAAGGTCTTTTGAAATAGTTCTCCCTGTTTCAACCTGGATGCGGGCACGAATTTGTTCTTCAAGATCAACCTCTTTTACTTTTGTGCTGGCGTCCTGAACAAACTTTCCAGCAGCATCCTTTTGGAGTTTAGAAGCGTCGGCAGGATCGACAACAAAACCTACTGCATGCGTTTTAGGTCTTGGCCTTGCCACCCCGCCAGGAGCTGGGTCTGAAAAGACATCACTTACCGCGTCTCCCGCTGCAAGTTTTCCAGAAACCTCCCCAAACAACCGCTTTACACTGGGTTCCCATTTCGCACCTGTATTATGCGAAGCTGCGTACAAATCAGCCACATTTTGCAGGGCATCCAAAAGAGGTTGGGCATGATGCCCTGCAAAAATAGCATTAGCAGCAGCTTTATCCGCAGGATTCAGTTTTGTACTGTCATTAAATAATTTTACTAGAGCTGCGGCATCTAATGACCCTGCTTTATCCGTGTAATAAAGGTGTAGCGCCTTCGCAAAATTATCGTTGTACTCGATAGGATCCCCTATTGTAGCCGGATTGAGAAGCAGCCTTTTCACAATGTCATCCAGAATAGAAACCGACTGCCTTGTTTCATACTCTAATTGAAGAACAGACGAGGCAGGCATGGGCTTTTGCTCGGTTCTTCTATTCTGTGCTGCAATCGCAGTATTGGCATTCTCAATGCGTTCTTCTTCTAAAACACTCATGGGAATTTTAATAGCCAAGGACTCTGCCTCTGCTTTGGGGCCCATAAAGCTTCGCATAAATTCAGAAGGTGTGATGCCTCGTTTAGCAGCCTCTGTCTTAGCATCTTGAACAAATACCATCCCCAATTCAGGAAATTCTACAGACAATACTTTCTCAAGCTCTTTCATCGCCAATACAATCTCGCTAAAGGTGTATCCTTTTTCTTCCATCAATTTTAATACCTTCGTAGAAAACTCTTGAGGCACATCTATGTCGCCAGATTCTCCGGAAAGCTTTTTCAAAGAATATTTAGTATCCGTTGTCATCTGGCTTTGAATATGGATAATGTCTGCCTTCACCTCAAGAAGAGTATCTCTACTTCCATCAACATTCACCCCCAACGACGCCATATTCGCTTTAATTTTAGTGTAAAGTTCTGGCGAACGAGACTGAATCTCTTTCATTTGCGTTCTAAAAAAGAGGGGGTCAAAGGAATAAAACATCATCAAACTTTCTAAAACAGGCTTAGAAGCCGGGTTTTCAGGGTCCAGTGTCCCATCCGCCCTAAGTTCTGGAAGGGTACCCACAAGATCCTGCAAAATATCCCCAGCCTGCTTGGCATTATAGCCCGCGCTGAGGGTTGCAATCTTTGTTTCTTTCAATTCTTCAAATAAGCTATAAATATACTGACGGCGATAGGTCACGGGCAAACTCTCGTCACTAAGCAACTTAGCCACTTCCTTGTGAGACCCCATCAAAAGCCAATCTCTTAATAGGTTTACAGGTGGGTACGCTTGGTTTCTTGGCATGCTCCCCACACGTTTTAAAGCCTCAAAACATGATAACCGAAGGCCTCTGGCTCCGGGATCTTCTGAGGCTAAAGCTGCAGAAAACACTTGATGATCCTTTAGCAAAGATCCTTTATGGTGCAAT
>JAHFDB010000045.1 GCA_023249195.1 bacterium
GACGGCTCCAAATCTTTTTAGAATTTAGCCAGTTAGCTCTGGCTAAAAAATTTTTGGAGCCTTTCTCTTTTTGTCAAATGCTTTATTACTCGGCTTTACCCATTAAACTTTGGTGCACCCCGGGTGGTTGGAGAATTTGAAGGATGAAAAAAAATCAGTTAATATGCCACGATGATTTTATCTGATTTGACTTTGAAGCAGCTCATCTCCACAGGGGATCTGGTGGTGGAGCCTTTGACAGAGACCTCTGTTCAACCTGCCTCTATCGATTGCCGGTTGGGAAGTCATTATTTGCGGGTGGATGAATCGTCTGTGCAAAATGGGCTTATTCGCTTGGATGAGGCTATTTCTTATACCGATATTCATGCCGACAGCATTGTGATGCCTCCTCATACTTTTTTGTTGGCAACAACGATGGAATATATCAAATTACCGAATGATTTGACGGCCTTCGTAGAAGGACGCAGTTCGATTGGGCGTATGGGGCTGTTTATTCAAAATGCAGGATGGGTGGATGCAGGCTTTGAAGGTCGCATTACCCTTGAACTTTATAATGCTAATTCCTTGCCCATTCGTCTTGATGCCGGTCGCCGAATTTGTCAGTTGGTATTTTGTCAGCTCGATCAAGCGGCGGGGATGCCTTATCGAGGAAAATATCAAGGCCAGACCGAATCGGTAGGAAGTCGGATATTTTTAGATGCGGATTTAAAAAGTTAATTAGCGCCGATTGGTATATTTTGGAGAACGCATACCGGCAGTGAAATTGATTATATTGAGGAAGAAAAAGGTGCGTTGTTTGGATATGAGTTTAAGTATAAAAACAAAAAAGTAGTCTCTCCGGTCTCTTGGAAAGAGACTTATCCAAACGCTAGTTTTGATGTGATCAGCCCAGAGACTGTCATGCCTTTTATTGGAGTACTCTAATGTCTATTCTTCTTTGCCACACGTGTCCATCTTGCAGAAAGTATCAAAGTGTATTATTGGATAAAAATCGGCTCTATTGCCAAGACCCCGACTGTGGTTTTGAGGTGTTTTATGCCTGTCCTATTTGTAACTCTGAGCTTGATTTAGGTCGTTTTCATGACCATGCCACTGGCGGACACTTTTCATGTTTATCGTGTCGTAATGATATTCCGGTTCAAAAAATTCAATATTTGATTGAAAATGCCTTTGTGATGGATGCGGATCATCGCTGTTCGTTTTGTAATAGCCCGACGATTCATAGGTCGGATATTAATTTGGGGCATCGGTGTTTTTTCTTTCCCAAGTGTTCGGGTCAGGCGACCTTGTTTGGGGTTCAAAAAGAGTCTTTGGTGTTTCTCGACTTTGAAACCACGGGGTTGGATGTGGGCAAAGATGCTTTGACCGAGGTGGGGGCCATTAAAATTGACGAAGAAGGCTATGAACATACTTTTCAGATGTTTATTAAGCCCCCCTGCGAGATTAGCGAACACATTACTCAATTAACGGGGATTACCAACGACATGGTCCACGATGCGATGAGTGTCGATACGGTTATGACTCAGTTTATGGATTTTGCAGGCAATGCCAAAATGATTGCACATAATGTCGATTTTGATCTGATGTGGTTGGTTACTACGTGCCTAAAATATGATATTCCGATGCAAAATAATACGGTAGGGTGTACCTTGAAGTGGGCCAAGAGTTCACAAGAATCCAGCAGTTCTTTGGGTGCTTTGAGTAAAAAATATGCGATTAAACATCTCAATGCCCACCGTGCTTTGGCCGATGCCGTGGTGACTAAGGAGCTTTATTTTATTTTTGAGAGCTTGAAGAAATCGTCCATGCCTGTGATGTCGATTCATGATTTTATGCCTTTGGCAAAAAAGGTTTTGCAGAAAGCAGGTTCTTAAAGGGCCTTGATTTTAAAGAGAAGGGCTGGGCTATTCGCATTATTAGAATGGCTGTGAAATTTTCACTATCCTGAGGGCATGAAGGCCTTTCTCGAACGCGGGTTTCAGTGCTGCATAAATCAATCGTTGTCGTTGAACCGGGGTTTTTCCTTGAAAGTGGGCTGCGGTGATGCTGAGTGCGAAGTGAGAATTGGCGTTATCTTGCCCGGGTCTGTGGCCGGCGTGGAGGTGGCTTTCATTGATAAGCTCGAGGTGGGTGGGCTCAAAGTCATGGATGAGTAAGGCTTCGATTTCGGATTGCGTGAGAGGCCCAGCCTTTTTTTTGTCTACTATGTGCTCAAGTTTTTCAAAATGAGACTTAAGCATATATTGATTAGGGTGAAATTTTTTATATTCGTTTTCAGCATGCTCTAGAGCGAGTTCGTGACTTATTTTTCCGGTATTCTCAAGTAGGGATCTGTCGTTGAGACTTAGAAAACCATTGAGCTTGGTTATCCAATCTTTCATGTACATTGGGGATCTGCGCAATGCCTGTCCTTGAGCAAAAATAAGGTATTGTTCAACAAGGTTGTTAAGGGTAGCTAATTCTTCTTCATTTAAGTAGTTTTTTGCAATCCCGATATCTTGTTTGCGAATTAAGTCTCCGCGCCAAGTGGTGAGCCCCATATTTTGTTTTTTTGCATTGGCTCTTTCTTTGATAATCTCTGCGGCTGTTTGGCCAGTAATCGCCCAATGAAGTTTATTTTGAACAGTTTTGAAAAAAGTGAGGCTTATTTCTTGTTGCGGATCATAGTCGATGCTTGTGGCATAGATATCGGTAATTTTTTGATAAAATCGTCTTTCAGAGGTTCTAATATCTTGAATACGTTTAGTAAGTTCTTCAAAATAGTCAAAAGGTAGATCGGGGTTTTTAAGTCGTTCGTCGTCTAGAACAAATCCTTTTAGGATGTATTCTTTGAGTCTTTGTGTAGCCCATTGACGAAACTGTGTTGCAATTTTTGATTTGATTCTATATCCAATAGAAATAATCATATCAAGGTTGTAGTGTTTCGTTTCTCTTGTGACTTCACGGTTACCTTCTCGGCGAACTTGTAAGAAATCTTTACAAGTTGCAGATTCTATTAATTCCTCTTCATAATAAATGTTTTTTATGTGCAAAGTGATGTTTTGTGGGGTGGTTTGAAAAAGGTCAGCTAGTAGTGCTTGCGTTAGCCAAACGGTTTCCTCTTCAAATCTGACATCTATCTGGGTTTGACCCGAGTTGTTTTGGTAGATTAGAAATTGGGAGAAAGTCATTGATATTACTCTGTATTTTTTCTTAACGCCTTTTGCGCAATGTCTGTTCTGAAATATTTGTTTTCAAAGTGAATAGCATGAACACCTTGATAGGCTTTTTCGATGGCTATTTTGAGTTCTTTATCCCAAGCGACCACGCCGAGTACGCGACCTCCGTTTGACAGGATCGTGTTGTTGGGGCCAGGGGTTGTGCCTGCATGAACGAGCTGAATATCTGCTTTGTTATTAAAAAACTCTGTGCCTGTGATAGGCTTATGTTTTTCAAAGTTTCCGGGATAACCTTCTGAGGCTAAAACGACGCAAACGGTTTGGTAGGGACTCCATTCTAGGGTAAGTGTGTGCAGTGTTTCTGTATGAATGGCTTCAAAAATAGCCAGTAAATCTGTTTCTAAGCGAGGCAAAATGATTTGGGTCTCGGGGTCTCCGAATCGGGCATTAAACTCGACGACATAGGGGGTGTTGTTGTGAATCATGAGCCCGGCGTACAGAATGCCTTTGAAGGGAATACCGTCACGCTTCATGCCGTCGATCATGGGTTTTAATACCTGTTCATAAGCGAGCTTTTCGACTTCGGGGGTGACGATTGGGGCAGGGGAGTAAGCGCCCATGCCACCGGTGTTGGGGCCTTTGTCTGAGTCAAAAACGGCCTTGTGATCTTGGGCAGAGACCATGGGAATGACCGTGGTTCCGTCAGAAAAGGCCAAAAGAGTGGCTTCTTCCCCTTGCAGAAAGGCTTCGATAACGACGGTGCTGCCAGCTTCGGCGAATTGTTGGTGGATAAAGCAGTTTTCTAGGGCTTCCTTGGCTTCGCTATAGGACTGTGCGATGGTGACACCTTTACCTGCGGCGAGCCCATCGGCTTTGATTACGATGGGATAGGTGTTTTGGGCTTCAATATAAGCAAGGGCGGGGTTCAGTTCGGTAAAGTCGCCATAGGCAGCCGTTGGAATGCCATATTTTTTCATGAGCTCTTTGGTCCATTTTTTCGAACCTTCGACCATGGCCGCTTTTCGGTTGGGGCCAATGATCACCAGATTTTCTTTTTGAAAAGCATCGACAATACCTGCAACCAAGGGGCCTTCCGGGCCTACAAAGGTGAGATCAATGTGGTGTTCTTTGGCAAAAGCAATCAGGCCTTGATGATCCGTTTCTGGAATGGGAACATTGGTGCCTACCTGTGCCGTTCCCGTATTTCCTGGGGCGATATAAAGCTGTGTTAGTCGAGGGCTTTGTGCCAGTTTGAGGGCCAGGGCGTGTTCACGGCCTCCACCCCCAATCAAAAGAACTTTCACGCATTTCCTCCCAACTGATTCATCAGTTGGTTTGATCGGGTGATAAAAGCCTGCATCTTATCGCCTGTAAGGGGCTTTAAACTCATCATAGCCAAGTCGTATACTTGCTGTGAGAGTAAGTGTGCTAATTCTGTTTTATTGTCACTATGAAGCTTTAAAATGGTTTGGATGACAGGGTTGTTTTGATTGACCACTAAGGTGTAGTCCTCAAGTCCAGGCAGGGGTTGTCTCATCATAATGCTCATTTCTTTGAGGCGCTTCATCTGTTCTGATTCTAAAATGACTCCAGAAACAGAGTCTGACTTTAAGTTTTCAACCTGAACTTTTAAGTTTTCTTGGTTAAGCGCTGTTTTGAAAATATCAGGGAGAGCTTCATTCTTGGGTGTTTCATTTGTAGAATCTAACAGTTGGTCTGATAAATTGGCATCTACAGATGTGAACTTAATGGTCGGGTCTTTACTCTCTAAAAATTGAATAAAGTGAGAATCGATCATGGCATGGATAAATAAGACTTCTAAGCCTTGTTCTTGGCACATGGCCACATAGGTTGCTTGGGTGTCTTTGTTTGAACAATAGAGCACTTTGCGTTCAAGTTTTTCCTTGTTTCTTTCTAAATACTCAGGAAGGCTGGTGCTTTGTCCGTTGGAAGATTTGAATAAAACGATGTCTTTTACTTTTTCGTAAAAATCTTGATTATTCATCATGCCATATTTAATAAAGGGGTGAATGTCTTCCCAAAAGGTTTCAAAATTGGCTTTGTCGGCTTTGTATAATTCATTGAGTTTGTCGGCCACTTTTTTAACAATATGCTTCGAGATTTTTTGAACATAAGGGTCGTTTTGGAGTGTTGATCGAGAGACGTTTAGGGGAATGTCTGGGCAGTCGATGGCTCCTTTTAACAGGGTTAAAAATTCAGGGATAATGTCTTTGACATTGTCTGAAACGAAGACCTGTTGGCAAAATAATTTCACATCACCGCGGGCACTGTCGAGTTCGTGGGCGAGTTTTGGAAAGTATAAAATGCCTTTAAGGTTAAAGGGATGGTCGACATTGAGGTGAATCCAAAATAAGGGTGGTTCACTGAAGGGAAACAGGGTTTGATAAAAGTCTTTATATTCTTGTTCGGTCACTTCATTGGGTTGTTTGATCCAGAGAGGGTGCTTATTGTTAGCTGTAACCCCATTAACTTGAATGTCGTAGGGAAGAAAATTGGCATATTTTGTTACAAGATCTTTGAGCTTTTGTTCTTCGAGATAGGCTTCGTTTTCTTCAGAAATATGTAAAATAATATCGGTGCCGACGGTTTCTTTTTCAGTTTGAGAAATTGAAAAAGAGGTAGATCCGTCGCAAGACCACAACACGGCTTGGGCGTTGGGTTTGTAAGAAAGGGTTTTAATTTCGACCGTATTTGAAACAATAAAGGCCGAGTAAAAACCAAGGCCAAAGTGTCCAATAATACCGCTTTTTTCTGATTCAGAATCTTGATATTTTTTGACGAACTCTTCGGCGCCGGAGAAGGCAATTTGATTGATATATTTCTGAATTTCTTCAGCATCCATGCCTAATCCGTTGTCGGAAATGGTAATGGTTTTAGCCTCTTTGTTAGAGGTAAGGGTAATCAGGCCTTCAGCAGGGGCATGGGTGATGCTTTCTCGGTTGGCGATTGTTTTGAGCTTGGTGATGGCATCGCAGGCATTTGAGACCAATTCTCTGACAAAAATCTCATGTTCTGAATAGAGCCATTTTTTAATAATGGGCATAATGTTGTCGGTGTGAATTTGAATGTTTCCTACGATAGGTTCTGTTGAGGTGGTCATGGGTGTCCTCCTAATAAAATAGTGAGTCTTAACTAACTCACTGTTCGTCTGAATGATTCTAATTTTCCTCTGCGGGCGGGGTGTCTCAGTTTTCTGAGTGCTTTTTCTTCAATTTGTCGAATACGCTCGCGGGTGACATTGTACACCCGACCGACTTCTTCCAAAGTTCTAGGGCGACCATCGTCAAACCCAAAGCGTAATTTTAAAATCATTTGTTCCCGCTCTGTGAGAATGTCCATCGATTTCATAAGTTCTTCCCGCAAGATATTGCGTTCGGTAATATTATCGGGAGATTCTAGGTTTTTATCTTCAATAAAGTCCCCTAATTGAGACGAATCTTCGTCGCCGATGGGCATTTCCAATGACAAGGGGATTTGTGAATATTTTTTAATTGCAATAATATTGTCTAAGGGAATTTCAGTGCGTTGAGAGATTTCTTCTTCAGTGGGTTTACGTCCCAACTCTTGCATTAAAATTCTTGAGGTTTTTTTGACTTTGTAAATGGTTTCTACCATGTGAACAGGCACTCGAATGGTTCTGCTTTGGTCGGCAATGGCTCGGGTAATGCCTTGTTTGATCCACCATGTGGCGTAGGTTGAAAATTTAAAGCCCTTTGTATAGTCAAACTTTTCTGCTGCCCGAATCAGTCCGGTGTTGCCTTCTTGAATAAGGTCTAAAAACAAAAGCCCTTGTCCAGTATATTTTTTGGCAATAGAGACAACCAGTCGAAGGTTGGCGTTGATAAGTTCTTGTTTTGCTTGGTCGTCACCCACATCTACTCGTTTTGCAAGTTCAATTTCTTGTTCTTGGTTGAGTAGGTCGATAGTCCCAATTTCTCGAAGGTACATTTTGACAGAGTCATCCAAGTCTACTGTGCGGTCGGAAGCCCCTGAAGCCGCGCTCTCTTTGACCTCTTCTTCACGCTCGGCGACAATGGTGGGGACCGAGTCTGCAATATCGATGCCACTGTCTAAAATTTCTTCAATATCATCTAAAATGGATTCTGGGCGATCTACAATCGCAATAATGTCATCTGGGCTTAAAAAGCCAGAGTCTTCACTCATATCTTTGAGCTGTTCAATTTTTCCATGAGAGTCTGAGACTTCAAATTCCATAGCAACTCCTAAGCAAAGGGTTTAATTGTTGGTTACTGCAAGCCTCAAATGTTGGGACGCATCCCAGAGTGTGCAAGATAACCTGTATTTTTGAAGTAGCTCTCTATAATAAAATAAGAGCATTTCATGTTGAATCGATCTGAAAATCGGACCAATTAACTTACTCCATTTTTTTTGTTTTGTCTAATTATTTTTGTTTTTTTGTAAAAGCTAAAAAGTGGTCTCTTCAAATGGGTTTGTAGAATCAACCTGGACTTTTTGAAGTGTTCGATTTTGTAACACTAGGTAATAATCGCCATCTAAACGAATAGTTTGTCTAGCGGGTATAAAGGGCAGAATCTTAATTTTAAACGCTTCAAAAAAGTCTGTTTTGTTGAGTAGATAGACGTCTACTACTTGCATGGGTTGTGGCTGAGGTTTTGTATTTCCCGGTAATATAAGGCATTCCGGTATAAGCTCACTTTGTTCGTAAGTCATAAAAAAATCGGAAACAAAGTGATTGAAAAACTGTACAAACTGGCCGAGGCTCTTCTCGGGTACTAGGCTAATAAGATTTTCTAACATAGCGATGACTTCTGTTGCTTTTTCTTCTTGTTGATCGACTCGGGGACGCGGTTCTTTAAGGAGTGTTATAAGGGAATCTATGTAATGAGTGCCATTACGTGGCTTTTTACACGCCCTATAGAGCTCAGGATACGTTTGCTTAACGCCGTTAATTAATTCTTGTTTTGTTAGCGGTGATTTTCGAAACTGAATTTTTCCTAGGCGGAGTTCTGCTATTTGCGTGGTTTTTTTTTGCTCAACAGAGACCAATTTGAAGTGAAGAAAGTGTGTTTTTATAATGTTCATAGATCAAAATATAAACATGAAATTTTAGTTTTGTAGAGTATGTGGTATTTTTGTTGCCAAATGGAAGTTGAATTTTTCGGTGAAAAGAAACAAAATAAGCGTCTTGGACAGGTCTTTCTTAAAGATCAGAATGTTCTCAATAAAATTGTAGAATCTGCTCAGATCTCTTCTGAAGAGGTTGTGGTTGAAATTGGATGTGGGCAGGGGTGGTTGTCATTGAATTTGGCAAAACGATGTCGCAAGCTGTATATCATTGAAATCGACCCCTATTATATGGCAGAGACTCAAGAACGGCTTAAAGAGTTCTCCAATGTGCAGTTTATTTCTGGCGATGTTATTCGCACCGGATTTGGCCAGATTGAAGAGCCTAGGTTTAAAATTGTGGCGAATTTGCCCTATCAAATTTCAGCCGCTTTTGTGAAGTTACTGATTACAGAAAAATTGCGTATAAAAGAGACCGTCTTAATGGTTCAAGATGAATTTGCTAAGAAACTGGTTTCTAAACCGGGAGAGGGGCTTTATAGCTCGCTAGGGGTTTACGCGAGTTATTTTCTTTTGACAGAATATTTATTTAAAGTGAGTCGATCGTGCTTTCGTCCGGTTCCGCGGGTAGATTCAGCAGTCATTCGCATTCGGTCTTTGGAAGCGCCGCCTTTTGAGGTGGAAGAAGAGGTCTTTTTTTCCTTGGTTCGCTCAGCCTTTTGGGGGCGTCGAAAAACACTGGTGAGTTGTTTGTCAAAAAGCCCTTATATAAAAATGGATTCGGCGTTTAAACAACTGCCATTTTTTCAGAAAAATGCGACTATTCGAGGTGAAATTCTGTCGTTACAGCAGTTTTATGAGGTCTATCAGGTGCTGAAAGAGGCGGGGTTACTTTAAACGCCATGCGACACAAAACAAAAAAGTAAAGAGCAGTAACAATTTTCCTGTATCGGCGAGTGCTTGGTTTAGTATCTGTCCTTCTTGATTCCAGATCCGTTTGAATGTGGTTTGAGCTGCCATGATAGTAAATACACAAAGGTAGGTTAGAAAATTGTCTTTACCGTACAGAATTGCGGGTAAAAAACAGGCTAACATTACGGAGATTAAATACTGACTTTTTCCAAATGTTTTCCCAAACCGAACTACCAGTGTTTTTTTATGGGATTGGCTATCTTCTCTAACATCACGCAAATTATTTGCCGTTAAAATAGCGACAGAAAATAGTCCTGGGGAAAACCCTAATAAAATCGAGGGAAGGCTCCATGATAGGGCTTGAACATAATAGGTTCCCGCAACAGCGATAGGGCCAAAAAAAATCAAAACAAACAGATCTCCTAATCCAAGATAGCCCAAAGGAAAGGGGCCTCCGGTATATAAAATCCCACTTAAAAGCGAGGCTATTCCGATCCACACAATGGGCCAACCTCCACGCAAAATCAAATAGCTCCCTACGGCGGCAGCAAGCATAAAGGTGATGATTGTGGCTTTGAGCATGGTCGCTGGGGTGATGAAACCTGCCGAGGTAACACGTGTGGGGCCTAATCGATTTGGCGTGTCTGCGCCTTTTTTAAAATCAAAATAATCGTTGGCAAAATTGGTTCCAATCTGAATCAATAAAGCCCCTAGTAAAGCCCCTAAAGCGGATAAAAGATGAAAGTGCTGATCCTTGAATGCAATCATTGTTCCCATTATCACTGGACATAGTCCTGCAAATAAAGTTTTGGGCCTTGCTGCCATCCACCAAATGGACATGCCTGAAGGGGACTGTTTACTAGGCATTTGTAGGTAAGTTTAACTCAATTTTGAGTTCCTGGATCTTATTTAAGGCAAAACTCAAGAGTTGATGTTTTTGTTCATTTTCTTCTGTGGTTGTGGCAACTTGGAAATAGCAAGAAATATTCACATGAACCCCTGTTGGGCCAAAATCGTCAATATGAATATCCATTCCGTCTTTTCGGATCACTGTATTTCCCTTCATGTGGTCTAAAACGGCTTCACGGAAGGTTTGGATAGATCCAGAAGGGGTGTAGTAGCCCATTCGGAGTAAAACCTTTGCTCGGCGATATTTTCGGGCTCCCATATTATCTACGTTAGCGGTAAGCAAGGTAGCATTGGGAATGGTAACCATCGAATCATAAAAAGTGCGTAATTTGGTGCTCCTAAATCCAATGCTTTCAACAGTGCCCTCGGTATCTCCGATTTTGATCCAATCCCCAATTTGAAAAGGTCTGTCTACCAATACGGTAATTGATCCAAACACGTTTGCAATGGTTTCTTTGGCTGCCATTGCAATAGCGATACCCCCGATACCTAACCCTGTGAGTAAGCTTGTAATAGGAAAATGCAGCACTTCGGCCATGGATAAAACGCCGAAAATAATGACCAATGCTTTTACCAGTTTGTTGACGAGGGGTGCTAAAAGGGTATTCAGTTTATGTCCGCCTTTGGGGATGGGTCGGCTCATAAAATAGTCTTCGAGCATCTGTGCACTGGACCATCCTGTCCACACAAGGCCCACATAGGTAATGGTTCGTGCTCCTAAAATCATATTTGTTAGGAGGGTAGGGTTTAAGTGGACTCTGTAAGCTGCCAGGACCACAAACCAGCTGCCTATTCCCAATGCAATGGGTTTTGTGAAACCATGGGCGGTTGTTTTGAGTGCCTTTTTAATCAAACGGCTGATCACTTGCCCAGCTAAAAGGCTGATTAAGACTCCAAAGGTTAAAATAAACGCAATTTCAATCCAGCTTGTCATTTCTACTAATATACACGACTGAATTCAAATCTACAAAAAAGCCTACAAAAAAGCCCTGCAAAAAGCAGGGCTTAAAAAGTGACGGAAGTCTAAGGGCCCGTTTATTTTTTTGCGGCTTCGTCAGCCTTAGGTGCTTCTGCAGCGTCTGCAGGTTTTGCAGCATCGCTTTGTTTTGCTTCACACGCATCACACTTTGATGCACATTCTTTCATGTGATCACATTTTGCTGCAGTTGTTTTACATACAACCATTCCAGTGATAGGGCAGCGACCTGTTGCATGAACACCGCCAGCGACGTAGCCTAAAACCAAAGATACTACGACTGCAATCGCAAGATTACGAACTTCTTTACTCATAACATATTCCTCCTGAAAAAATTATAATAGGACTTGTAGACAGATTATTGCATAATCTTCTCAAAAAACAAAAAAACCTAAAAAGGTAGTCAGAACAGTCAGAAAGAGTATACTATACCTGGAGGTTAGAAATAAAAAGCAATATGCATATAGGCGCCGTTCCATTTATTTGTGGTTGTACCTTTCTTATTCATCTGACAGAGTCTGTTGCCTATTCCATGCGACTGTCGGGAATTCGAACGCGGCAGATAGCCATTGCTATGTCGTTTGTATCTAGCACCTTGTTGATTTCTCGACTTTCGAATATGTTTCAATCTCCTCTTCTAGGCGCTATGGTAGATGCTACAACGAAAATAGGGACTCCAGCCTCACTCCATTATCTGGAATGGTCGTTTCGAACGATTATTTTTGCTGCATTTTTGGGTTCAGCAGTGGGGATGTTTCTTACCCCAACAATGGTATCTATTTTTCATGGAGCGATGAATCGATTTTCGGCATCTGGATCTATCCCTAGGGTTGTTTTATCGATTTTTATACCTAGAAATTTTATGCTTGTGGTGCGTTCGTTTCGTTTCCCGAAACTGAGCATGCTAAGAAATATTCGGTTGGGCACATTGCCTCGAACGTTTTTAGTGATGAACGTTTTAGTAACATCGGTCTATACCGTAGGTGTGCTTTGCTCGCTTTTGGCCGGGGCTTATCTCCCAGAAATGCGCTCAACCGCGAATCAATTATCAGGAATAGTAAATGGAATAGCTACTATTATTTTTACTATCGTGGTAGACCCTTCTGGAGCCCGTATCACAGATCAAGTATATCAACATAAACGACCTGAATCGGACGTTCTGTCGGTGATTTTTTTTCTTCAATTAGGAAGATTATTTGGAACCTTGATTCTGGCGCAAATTATCTTAATACCTTTTACACATTACATCGAGTGGGCAACGAACTGGATGGCTGCTCTTTTTGTTAGATAGCACAGCCATAATAAAAATTGTTTAAAAAATAGAAGGGAGTGAAGTCTTTTCAGCCTCAGATTGGTATAGGTTTCAGGAACAGTATGGCTGACCGCACACTACTAATTTCGAACCATACAATAACCACGGATATTCCGCCAGAAGCCTACATAGTGAGTGATGCACACACAAACAATGTAACAAAGCATTGAGTTCAATGATCCTGGCCAGAGGCCGGGCCAAGCTG
>JAHFDB010000079.1 GCA_023249195.1 bacterium
GAACGTTCAATCTATTGTTTCTCTCAGAGCTAAATATTTGTCCGGTGCTTGGGACGATATCGTTCAAACTTACCTCTTGGCTGCCTAATCCTTGTTACCCATTAAACTTTGGTGCACCCAACAAAAAATAAAGTGTAAAACGTAATGCTACCCCACTAGAGCACGATTACGCTCCTAATCGGTTGTTGTTTTACTTCAATCTGTACTGCGAAATGTTGAAAGCAGCTTAGTATGGGGGGAGCTGATTCGAAAAACTCGTAAAGAAAAAGGACTTACCCAATCACAGTTAGCGGATTTGATTCATACTAAAAAACAGGCTATTTCGAGATTGGAACGGCATCCTCAGGATGTAAAATTATCGACAATTTTTAAGGTGTCGAAGGCATTGGGAACTGAGTTGGTGAGGATTGGGTGATGTGTATCATAGAATCGGGAATTCATATTGATGGAAATATTTTAGGTGCATTGATAGGGGCTTTTTTGGCGGGGTGTATTGCTGTTGCCACCTTATGGTGGGAAAGAAAAACTAAGTTAGACGAAGAAAAAGGCCGTGTAGCTGAGACGATAAAGGTCCGCCGTCGTCATTCGCTTCGCGAAGCACTATGGCGGACAGCCTTCATGCCAATTCTTGGCTGGCCTGCCAGCCGTAGCCTTGGCGAAGGCTGGTGGAGCCAACAGGGATCGAACCTGCGACCTCTTGCATGCCATGCAAGCGCTCTACCAACTGAGCTATGGCCCCACGGGAGTGTCAAACTATAAACTATTTAGACACAACTCGCAAGAAAATTGAGCGCTAAAGAAACAACATGACTTTTAACAGGAGAATCTATAAACTGAAAAAAATATGAGTCTGAAACTGCCCACATTTAATCGATCTTTAATTATTTTACTTGCCACCCAAATTATTACAGGATCTACAATTCCTATTTTATTTTTGGTGAGTGGGCTACTGGGTCCTCAAATTGCGCCAACGTTAAACTTGTCGACCTTGCCGATGTCTTTGTTGGTGGTTGGGGTGGCATTGTTAAGCCCTGTTTCTAGTTGGGTCATGTCTAAAATTGGGCGAAAACATGGCCATTTGTGGGGTCTTTTTTTAACATTTTGTGGCGTAGCTATTTCATTTTTATCTATAGGGACCACTTCTTTTGGGTGGTTTTGTTTGGGAAGTTTTTTGGCCGGTGGCGGCATGGCGTTTAATAATCAGATTCGGTTTACAGCAGCAGAATGTGCCGGGGATGAAAAGGCATTGGTTCATTCTTGGATATTAATGGTGAGTTTATTTGCTGCGTTTTTAGGGCCTTGGATTACCCAAACGGGCCGAACGCTATTGCCATTGGGCGAGTATACAGGTTCTTTGGTCTTACTGTTAGTGTGCTTGGTAGGGGCAATGTGTATGATCTTTGCGCTTCCTTATGTTCCTGTTGCAAGGGTTCAAGAAACAGCCCGAGTTATCAAAACTAAGATGTTGAAATCTGTGCTGTCCCGACAAGAATTCTGGTTGTCAGTGCTTTGTGGCATGTCGGCATTTGCCACGATGACCTTACTGATGTCAGCAACCCCGCTTCAGATGCATACGATTGCACACTTTTCGAACGCAGAGACGACCATGACGATTCAAAGCCATATCATGGCGATGTATTTTCCTTCTTTGTTTAGTGGTCTTTTGCTTGCCCGAGTGGGCCTTCGTAAATTAATTTTAGGAGGGACAAGCTTGTTTTTTGTAAGTATTTGGGTTGCTTTCAATAGCCTCAGTTGCCACGATTATTGGTGGGCGTTGGTGGTATTAGGCATTGCCTGGAATTTCTTGTTTTTAGCAGGTTCTACAGGAATTTCTTTGGCTTTTACAGGGCCTGAACGGTTTATGGCCCAAGGACTTAATGATGCCTTGGTTTATGGCACTCAATCTATTGCAAGTTTAAGTGCCGGGTGGCTGTTGTTTACCGTAGGGTGGTCTCGCTTGGTATGGTTTCCGGTGCCATTGCTGGGCGCGCTTCTTGTATATGCCCTGGTGTATAAGCTTGCGCCAGTTCGTTCTTGAAAGGGGTTCAAGGTTTTCTCTCTTTTATCGGTGTCTAGGTTAGCTTAGGGGATAGAAAGGGCATCATCCCTCTCCATAATCAGCATCATTTTTCTGCTAAAATACCATCATGTTTTTTACAAGATATGTTAGCCTTTCAAGTATGTCCACACTGCAACAACCTTCTCAATCAATACTTCACTATTTTCAAAATAGCATTGCTATTTTTGATTCAGGAATGGGTAGCTATTCAGTAGTAAAAGCAGTTCAAAAAACACTTCCAAACATAAAAATAGTGTATCTGGCAGATAGAGCGAGCTTCCCCTACGGAAAAATGCCCCTGAAAGAATTACAACAAAATATTCAATCTCGGTTAGATTGGCTCACTCAAACCTTTTCGCCTATTGCTATCATTGTGGCTTCTAATACACCTAGCGTGACTGTTTTAGACTATGTACACTCAACGTCAGTTCTTCTTGGAGTTTATCCTCCTATAGAAGCTGCTATTCATTCTTCAAGCTCAAAAGAAATATCCGTTTTGGGCACAAAAGGGATGGTTGAAAGTACACCTTTAAATTTACAAATACAGACACTTGAAAGAATACACTCAGTTAAAATAAGAGCCATTGAGGCAAGTTCGCTCATAGAGAGTATGGAAACTTTTCAGTTTCTAAACGATCCTATTGCCTGTAAACTTAAACTCAAACAATTTTTTGAGGGTATTTTTCGACAGTTGCCTTGTTTAGATACGGTTACTCTCTCAAGTACGCATCTTTCATTTCTAAAACCTTTTATTCAAGAACTTTATCCCCATATGACATGCTTAGATCCTGCCGATGACGTGGCCTATACCCTCAAACAGTCTCTTGAAAAAAAAAGATTTGTACAGAGACAAACGAATAATTGCGAAGACTCACTACTCGTATTGTCTACAGAAAATAGTCTTCTAAAATTAGCTGTTAAAGATTTTGAGACAGGTCTAGAGAAGCTCGGTTGTGTGAGTAAAGTATATTCAATTTCAATACCAAATCTATCTTCAAAGCTTTGATGGAAAATGTATTCTATCGGCTATTTTTATAGCCAATTCTTTTGCTAAATGTTGTGCACTGGTGACGTTAACGGATCTTCCGAAAAAACCTAGCCTCACTTTGAGGCTAGGTTTTTCTCAATACGTAGCCACGAATAAAAGATATCATATTTTTTGAAATGATTTTGCAATATAGATTTTTCATGGTAATATAGTAGCCACGATGTATATCACAAGAACAAAGAAGAAGGTCGGAACCAAGAATTACCAGTCCATACTGCTAGTGA
>JAHFDB010000046.1 GCA_023249195.1 bacterium
TGGAGGTGAAATTGAAACCCACTATGGCACTTTTAATTCCTTTGGTACCAGCTTTATTTATGGAGGATCCACCCCAGGGGGCGATTTTCATTATTTCTTTTCTGGAAGTCAATCAAACAGTGACCGTGGTTTAGATACCCCTCAGCCTAAAAGCGTGTCAAATCAAACTCAAGGAGGCGCAGATGCCATTCATGATAAAAGCTCAGAGAACAATACGTTTGTAAAGCTAGACTGGATTTTATCTAACTCAGACAAACTTTCCCTTGTCCTTTTTGATGGAAAATCGACCTTTGAAGTTCCTAATTTGCCAGCGTCATTTTTGTATACAGACCCCTATTTTCAGTCGGACTTTACCGATCAATTTGGAAGTGTCGGAGGCCTCCCCTTTCGGCATTTTTCTACCTCAGACACACAATCGGAACAAAACGATTATGCCCAGTTGATCTGGAAACATAGTTTTTCCGAGACAGCCTTTTTACAAATAACACCTTATTGGAGATATACCTCGCTCAATTATGCAGGTGACCCGACTCATAATCTGTTTGTGGTGGGAAGAATTCCCAGTAAAGATGCTTCTTCGGTGTCTGAAGACCGTCGTGTGAATAGCTATGGAATAAGTACCGATTTTACCTTTAGAGCCAGTGATCAACACCTCTTCAAAACAGGGGCTACGCTTCAATATGCCAAGGCGGAAGGGTACGTCAGTTTAACTACCGATGAAATGGAAGGCACTGATCACGACATAAAAAACTTTGTGGATAGAAACTCTGCGACCAGTGTACTAAGCAGCCTCTATATCCAGGATGAAATTACCTTATCACAGGCTTTGGCCGTGCACGCGGGGCTTCGTTATGACTCTGCAAAACTCACTTTTTTTGACACCAAAACCGATGACGCCATGATTTCTCCTCGATTAGGCGTTACCTATCTCTATGACGCAGTCACGCAACTGCATGCCTATTACGGGCGGCTTTTCCAACCGTCTACTTTGGAAAACTTTAGAAACACGGTCAGTCATGTCAAAGACAGTGTGATTCCTTCCTACGATGTCAAACCTGAAATTGATGACTATTACGAGTTAGGCATCACCCGTCAAGTGGCCCCTAAGCAACTACTAACCTTCACCGCCTATTATAAAAACATAACCAACGCGGTGGACTTAGCAGGTCTATTAGAAACGTCTTTGATTCAGCCCATTAACTGGGCAACAGGCCGTGCTTACGGCGCAGAATTGTCACTTCGAGGACAACTTACTCCAGAAATTACAGAGTATCTCAATTACACCTATAGCATCGCCGAAGCCAAGGGCCTTTCAGGAGGACTTTTCGCGGTAGATCCTGAAGACCTGGCTATCGATGACGACGACTATACCTATATCGATCAAGTGCAGTTTCATACAGTGAATGCAGGCTTTACCTACTCAAAAGACCATTTCTGGAGCACAGTTCAAGGCATTTACGGAAGCGGCCTTCGAACAGGACATCACAATTCGGTTTCACTTCCCGGTCACTTTGTCCTAAATACTACCGTTGGATATGAATTCAAAGGCAAGGAGTGGTGGTCTCAATTCAGACTTTCGCTGGATGTTATCAATGTTTTTGACAATGCGTACCCCATTACCATTTCAAACGAGTTTAACGGAACCCATTATGAGGCTGGCCGGCAGTTTGTGGTGAGAATGAGTAAAACGTTCTAGATCGCCTCAGCCGCCCCCTTGCGTGTAAAAGGGGGCGGCATTTCAAATTCAAACGGATCTTCCGAAAAAACCTAGCCTCATCTTGTTTTCGGAAGATCCGCAGAAAATGGATGCTATGACGGCCTTTATAAGACTCTTAATCCCTCTTATACTCGCTCAACTCGAGCGTGGAAAAAGCATTTTACTTTTAGGCCCTCGACAAGACTCCGCTATGAACAACATCCAAAAGCCTTTGCGGCAGAAATTTTGCAAAAAAGCGATTTAAATTCCCATAAGGCTATAGCGTTCTTCTAAATTGTGATAGCCTAAATCCAATGAATAGACCCTCCCGCGCTTTTTTTAAAGCTTATACCCAAGATGCCAGCGGGTACTATGAACTGATCGAGGAAAATCAAGGGCAATGGCATTATTTTTTGTTCGATTCTCCTCATAAACCTTGGAAAATATTTGATACTTTTGAGGTTTGTGCACAGTTCATTGTCCAATCAGGCCAAATTCTTCAAACCTGTTCAGATCCCGATACATTTGACAGATTTTGTAGGTCGGTAGTCATTTCTCAAGACAATATATGGTGGAATGGCGTTCAATTGCTTCCTTCTGTGAGAAAAACTATGGATTGGCCTCAATATTTAGGCCCGAATACCCTTATCGAAGTAGATACGGGAAAAGACCTGATTCAACTTGTTCAAGAATCCGATGCCACTTTTGCATGGATTCCCCACCAAGACCCCAGTTATCGCAACTTAGGCGAACGGTTACTCACCATTCAAGATGCCCTTCAAAAAATAGAGGAGATGCCCATTTCGATTGTGATAAATGAACCATAATCGCACATACACCACTGTTTTATTCACAGTCTTAGCCGTAATATCTCTGCGTGCACAAGGCTTGAGCCTGTATCGTTGTATACACTGGACACACATAGAAAGCGATGCTCACACCCACACTGCCATGAGAGCTTTTGAAAAATCAGGATGCGCCTATGTGATATCCGTTGATAATGAAACGCTTGCGACATGCATAGAGCCCGCTGCAGAATTCGAGAAAAAACGAGTGCGATCACCCTCCCTAGAAGAAGTCTCGGAAACACCTTATGTGAAACTCCTCGAAAAAGCGTCTTCGCCTCCTTATCCACTTGCCAATGACGGCATTCGGCGCCAAGACCACGGGGAGGGACTGTTTTTAACGGCCGATTTATGTCCCAGTACACGTCCTTTTGTCAAAGAGATGATAAGTCAATTGCCGTCTTCAAATCAACCTATTGCGGTCGGATTTTCTGTCACAGGGGCATGGCTAGACTCACATTCTAAAGACCTTGCCTGGATTAAACACCAAGAAGCCAGCGGGCGCCTGTCGATTACATGGATTAACCATTCCAACACCCACCCTTATCGTGTCAAAGAGCCCTTGGAAACCAACTTTCTACTCACACCTGGACTTTGTTTTGAGAATGAAGTGCTTGAAGCGGAGAAAAAAATGATCGAAAATGGACTTACCCCCTCGGTTTTTTTTAGATTTCCAGGTTTAATTTCTTCAGAAGCCCTCATCCAAAAATTAAAAGAACTTTCATTGATCGCCCTAGGATCGGATGCCTGGTTGGCAAAAGGAGAGATCCCTAAAGCAGGCAGTATACTGCTGGTTCACGCCAATGGAAATGAACCTCGAGGCATAGCAGCTCTAAGGATCCTCTATAAAAATGAAAAAGCTTCTCGGTTTAGAGATCTAAAAAGCATAAGATAAATGAAGCGACGCTCTAATGCTTTTCAAAAACTTTTTTCCAGTCCCCATAGCCTTCTTTTTCTAAATTCTCGACAGGGATAAAACGCAAAGCGGCAGAGTTAATACAGTACCGTAAGCCACCCTTGTCAGAGGGGCCATCTTCAAAAACATGGCCTAAATGGGAGTCTGCGTGAGCGCTTCTAACTTCGGTGCGCTCCATTCCAACAGATCGGTCTGTATGTTCAACCACGTTCTCTTTTTGAGCTGGTTTGGTGAAGCTAGGCCATCCGCAGCCAGAATCAAACTTGTCAAGCGAGGTAAACAAAGGCTCGCCAGAGACAATATCAACATAAAGCCCAGGGCGTTTATTATTCCAGAAAGGGTTGTGAAAAGGGGGTTCCGTAGCGGATTTTTGTGTAACTGAATATTGAATATCGTTGAGCTTGCCTCTAATAACATGCTGAGGTGGTTTTGGATAAGATTTAGCCATAATAAGACCTCCAATGGCAAAAATAAATAAGAACATGCACAATGCGTGGGTCAATTTCATGTTCTCAGTGTATCAGGAGAGGACTAAAAAAAACACTGGAGCCGACGGTCGGGCTTGAACCGACGACCTGCTGATTACAAATCAGCTGCTCTACCAACTGAGCTACATCGGCGTTATCGAGGGATTTAAATTCTAATCTAAACCTGAAATTTGGTCAATTGGGTCTGTGCATCTGTGGTAATGGGCCAGCGACGGTTTTAAAGCCATAAACGTTGGGTAGTCATTTTTACGCACTTAAGCTATCCTTTTACACCTTATGAAAAAGAATGAACTCATCCGTTTTGACTGGGCCATTAAAAACATTCTTCGCAACAAGGCCAATTTCCCTGTCTTAGAAGGCTTTCTGTCTGAGCTTTTACACACCGATGTTAAAATTAACTCTTTGCTGGAAAGTGAATCCAACCAAAGGTTTGAAGAAGATAAAGTCAATCGTGTCGACATCTTGGCCGAGCTCACCGGCAATGAAAAAGTCATCATCGAAGTCCAATGTTTCCGAGAATGGGACTTCTTATCCCGAATGGTTTACGGGGTGTCTAAAGTTGTCGTCGATCACCTTCACACCGGAGACCCCTACGGAAAGATTCCCAGAGTCATTTCGGTCAATATTGTCTATTTCGATCTTGGGGAAGGTCAGGATTATATCTATCACGGAACCACCCAATTCAAAGGCATTCACAAGCACGATATTTTGCAGCTTGCTCCCAAGGAAAAAGAAAAGTATCCCGACCACATTGATACCCTTGCCTCGATTTTTCCAGAATATTTTGTCCTGAAAGTCGATCAATTTGATTTAAAGATCAAAGACACTTTGGATGAATGGATGTACACCCTCAAGCAATCGGAAGTCAGACCTGAATTCAAGGCCAAGGGTATACAAGAGGCTGGTCAAAAACTCGAGCTTTTGAGACTTTCAGAAGACGAGCGGCTCAGCTATGAGCGCCACGTTAAAGTCAACCGCATTTCAAACAGTGTCTTGGAAACCTATTTTAGTGAAGGGCGTTTTGAAGGTAAAACTGAAGGTAAAGCTGAAGGGTTAGCTGAAGGGTTGGTAAAGGGTAAGGCTGAAGGTAAAGCTGAAACAGAGACTTCTTTGGTAAAAACCATGCATCAAGCGGGTATGTCGATCGAACAGCTTTCACATTTTACGGGCTTAGCACTCGCACATATTAAGTCTATTTTAGACGCTTAGAACCTTCGCTTGCCCATTACAAACATACCTAAATATTATAGCTAGAATTGCCAATTCACAGAAGGGGCTTCAGAGCATTGGGGCTTGCAAAACAATGATGAAAGAGGTGCTTCGCATGGCTAAGAGCCCTGATAGAGCTGTCTCCAGTCAAGCAATGGAGATAGTTTTGACGATGTCCAAGAATCCTATGGTGTGTAAAGCAACTTTATTACAACCAGAAATAATGCAGGGGCTAGGCAATGTACTAAGGAACTTTCGTAATCAAGATGCTGATATGTGTAGGATGATGTGCATAATAAAGAACATGTCTGGCTCACCGGAAGGGCGTTTGCGGATTATAAGGACCGAGGGGCTGTTGCAAGCCGTACTGACCGCCTATCGTGTGGAGACAAATTTGGCAGCTATGGAAAGTAACCGTAATTTATTTGCAATACTTTCAGCAGTAAGCGGGGTTCCTGATGGATGTGCAAAGATTGCTTCAGAGCATTGGCTTTGTGGTTTTAATGAAATGATAAAAGCATACTTCCCTTCAACCGAAGGGAGGACTCAGGAAACGGAAGAAGTACAAAGAGCTCTCTTGACGCTATATGTGAACTTGTCTGGAATAAAGTCTGGTCGAGCAGTCATCAGGACAAGTTATGTACTGGATGAGGTTGTTTTGAAAAGCGCTGTAGATAGCGCTACCTGTCCCCATTTGGCAGCACAAATAGTTCTAAGAATGACGGATCCAGACGGGAAAGCTGAAAGGGTGTTTGAAGTCCCAGGCGTGGATGTATTGACTTGGATAGAGAAGAATTTTAATTCGGGTAATGGCCTATTGGTTAAAGATATGACAGCAATATTGAGAAATTTAAGTAGAACTCTTGAAAGAGAGCTTTGTAATCATAGTGCCCCAATAAGTCTGGATAATAGATTTTATATGAGACCCCGCTATCATTACACAGTTTTTGAGAAACTTGTAAAGCTGGTATGTTCAGACACTACTGATCCAAAATTAAAGCACATATGCAAGCATCTCTTAAAATTACTTCTTCAATTTAATAGGGATGTTGATTGCGGTGCCACATTTAAACGTGATATTGAGATCTTGAATGCAAACAAAAACTGGTCGAAGGGTAACGGAAGAAGAATGGTTGTAGCAATGCGCGAGAAGTTTAAGACGGCCAGAGCTGATGAGTGGAGTGGTGATAGATATACTCCGGCTACCCATTTTTATCCACCCAACACTGCTGCTTCTTGGCATGCATAAACAACCTTAGTATAGTACACTTCTAGAAATGTTTCCTCGAGCTTCGGTACAGCCCCTTGTCAGATGGCAGGCAGCACGTGTCGCTGCCCGGTCAATAGTGTTTCCCCCCCAGGTAACACGCAAAGGTATGCACCTGGTGACGCCACAAGCGCCGGCTTCCGTCGGCATGGTAACTCAGATGCCTTCACCAACCTTGCATGCGGCCTTTGCACACAGGCCCTATGCGACAGTGGCATTCTCTCGCGTTAGGTCGTTTTCTACCGTTTCACCAGCAATACCCCCCAGCAGCCATGGGCCGACAGCAGCCCCTCCACGCATTTCGTCTGAGCGTGCAAATAAACTGGTTGAAAATGCGCTGGGGTTTTTTTCTGAAAATCTCTATTTTCATCGCATTACACACCGAGGGGAACAACGTGTTTTGCCCTTGGTTTTGAATCCTCGGGAAAGTCAACGCCTTTCAGGGGTTCAGGCCTTGGTTGAGGGTATACCGATACAGACAACCTCAACCCCATCGGTGATGCAAGGGCAGGTTCAACTGATTGAACTGGATGATTCCCAATTTGAAGATGTAAAAGCGCGCCTGTCTCAATCAACAACACAAGCCCGTCTAGAAGAAAAAACCAAGGCATTGGTTCCTAATTTATACCGTCGAGAAGGGGGGCTGTGTTCTGTGGGTGGACATCCGCTCTTTACCTTAAAACGGTTACCCCATGGGATGGCTTCATTAACGTTTAATATGGATGTGAGAGATGCAATGGGGGCAAATTTATTGAATATTGTGGCAGAAGGCCTTGCCCCTGACATCAGGGTGTTGCTGGGATGTCAAACAGGGGCCCGTATTTTGAGTAATGCCTGCCCAGACCGCCGGGCTTCAGCCTCGATAGAAATGCCTCTGACAGTCTTAGCCGATAAAGGAATTTCTCAAGAACAGGTATTGAGGTGGCTAGCCGCTTCACAAGAACCCCATGCCATTATACCCTCGCTTGTTGCGACATTGCACCCCATACAGGGTTTGGTGGAAGCAACAGGGAATGATTGGCGTGCCGTAATTTCGGCAGCGTGTTTTGATTCTGCAAAAACAGGGGTCATGCAGCCATTGGTGAGGTGGCGTGTTGAAGAGGGTATATTGAAAGGCACATGCGACGCCCCGTTTGCTTTGGGTTGTGTAGGACGCAATCGCGCACTAGAGACGGCAGATTGGGTATTAACCGTTAACGGCAACCCTTCTTCCGCAGAACTTGCTGAGCAAGCCGCAATGTTGGGCCTTTTGGGTTCATTGTCTACCTTGAGTCATCCAATGCCTAGACAAGAAAAGCCGGACATTTACACGCCAACTGCAGGGCCAAGACGATCCTCACCACCATTAGAAAAAACGAGGGAAATTCCGGTAGTCGAGAGGCGAAAAAGGGTGGCCAGCAGCATGGGGGTGACTCCGACGGATTTAGACGTGTTTAATCCACACCCTTTAGATACAAAAGGAATAACATTTCCGCTCCCCTGCGGCATTGTTCCAAATGTTCTGATCAATGGAGCCTTGCATCATCTGTGTTATGCGGTTGAAGAACCTTCTGTCGGAGCTGCATTGGCCAATGGGGCAAAAATAACAGGAAGGTCTGGAGGGGTGCAGGCCGAGCTGGTAGAGATACAATCCGGTGTTGCCTATGTCTCTGTTTCAACCTGTATCACACCCGCGTCTTTAACCAGGACGGGTTACACGGGGGAACAGGTCAGAGGCGGCGTCATCATGGTGTCTGATTTTGCCGAAGATCCCTTCCGTGCGGTTACTCACAATAAAGGGACTGAAAACGGGAGTGGGCCTACCCTCAAAGCAATGGGTGGCGATGTGGTACAGGCAGCGGTTCTTTTTCATTGTTCTGCCTATGATAAAAGTGGTGTCTATAAACCTGTCATAACTTGGAGAAAAGATGACGCAGGAAATTTGATAGGAGAAGGGGTGCTCCCCATTCCCCTTGAGCCCTATGAAGACACCCCTCAAACCCGCCTGGTGAGTACAATGATGGGAAACCCTGATCCTGTAGAAAAAGCCATGTGCGCTGCATCCGCAGCACTGCTTTCAAATCTGACAGCCCTTGCAGCCTTGGGAACAACAGGAATCAATGCGGGGCATTTGAAGCTTCACCGTCAGGCTATCGGACACTCGACATGCTGATTATAACGGCACGGAACAGAGAGATCTAGTCTATATAAAAGCCTCATTTTTTATGCTAGGATAAACCGGTTTTGAAAAAAAAATTCTGAGACATTAAGAAGTGGACTAAATGAAAGAAGAATGCGGAGTATTTGGTGTTTTTGGATGTGAAGACGCCGCAAAATTATGTTATCTAGGGCTTTATGCACTTCAGCATAGAGGCCAAGAAAGCGCTGGAATTGTTTCTCTAGATCATCATAATTTTTATGTCGTAAAAGGCATGGGGCTTGTGTCAGACGCCTTTAATGAAACCAATTTAGCCTATTTAAAAGGGGCCTCTGCTATTGGCCATGTGAGATATTCCACAACGGGCGCGAATCACCCTAATAATATTCAACCACTCTACTCCCACACCTCAAAAGGCAACATTGCCTTATCTCATAATGGAAATTTGACCAATGCGCTGGATCTTCAAAATAAATTGCGTTTGGAAGGGGCTTTGTTTCAATCAACCGTTGATTCAGAAGTCATTTTACACCTTATTTCTCGCTCAAAAGAAACTCAAATTATTCAAGTCTTGCAAGAAACACTCAAGCAAATTCAAGGTGCCTTTTCTTTGGCTTTTTTGGGAGATTCATTCCTCGTAGCCGCCAGAGACACCTTTGGCTTTAGACCCTTGGTGATTGGGAAATTAGACACGGGATACATTGTGACTTCTGAAACATGTGCGCTTGATCTCATCGGAGCCACTTATGTCCGTGAAGTCGAGCCCGGAGAGATTGTGTTGATCGACAAAAATGGCCTTACTTCAGCCCGCATTCCAGGCCCTGCTAAACACGCGTTATGCGTTTTTGAATATGTCTATTTCTCTCGGCCGGACAGCATCGTTTTTGGCGAAAGTGTTCATCTGGTCCGCAAAGAGTTTGGAAAAGTTCTCGCTAAAGAATATGCCATAGACGCTGATTTGGTGATGTCCATTCCCGATTCTGGGAACAGTGCTGCACTAGGATATTCAGAAGAATCTGGTATTCCCTTTGAAATTGGCATGACCCGAAACCATTACGTGGGACGAACATTTATTCAGCCGGAGCAAAAAATCCGTGATTTTGGAGTTAAAATCAAATTAAATCCCATTGCGTCTGTTCTCAAGGGAAAACGTGTGGTAGTAGTCGACGATTCCCTTGTGAGGGGCACCACATCGAAACAGCGTGTTTCTGCGATTCGGCAGGCAGGAGCCAAGGAAGTGCATTTACGCATTTCGTCCCCACCCATTTGTTTTCCATGTCACTTTGGAATAGACACGCCTAAACGAGAAAAATTGATCGCTGCTCAAAAAGAGATCGAGGAAATTCGGCGTTATGTAGGTGCGGATAGTCTGGGTTATTTGAGCTTGGAAGGCATGCTTGCTGCCATCAAAACCCATCAGCCTAAAGAGTTTTGTGTCGGCTGCTTTAACGGAAAATATCCTCTCAAAGTTCAAAATAAAGGAAAGTTTTCTGTAAACTCCCGAAAAATCAAGCTTTACGCAGAAAAAAACTAATCTTCTAAAAAAATCTCTTGACGTCACCCACATTACCTGAAACAATCCAACCCTACCGTTCACTATTTTTAATTTCAACAAAAAGGGTTTGACATGATTCTTTCTCAAGTAAAGAAAGCATTTTCAACAGGCATATTTTCAGCATGGATAATGTGCATACTTTTCCTCCCCTCAGCGCTCTTTTCGCAAACCACCGCCACAAGCCCAGCCCCTAGCACAACAACGACAACAACAACGAGTACAAGCGGAGGGAATGTCACGATAGCCAGTGCCGGTCCGGCGCCGGATGCGTCTAGTGCAAGTGCGATGTTATCGAATCAAGCACAGAACACATTTTCGTTGGGGGATCTCAATCTAACGCAAGGGAGTGTAGGGTTTACGGAGGTAGATTTAAAATTACCGGGAAAAAACGGGATGGATGTGGTGATATCCAGAGCGTATCAAAGTTCAAGCTACCAAAGTTCACCGATTCCGATGAGCGAGGATTTCGGGTTTAGTTTTGGGATGGGAAAAGGGTGGAATCTATCAGTAGGGATGAAAGCCTATATCGGCATGCTTGTTCCCCAAAGAGACGTAGGGTACACGGATGTGGCTTATCAGAAAATCATCATCCAAAGCAGTCAGGGGATAGAAACGTATACGTGGAATGCAGATAAAAAGAGTTTTGTTTCGAACCGTCCAGGAAACAATACGATAGTAAGATTCATCAAGAATTGGCAAATAAATCCTAAAATCATAGTGAGTCAAACCATTTTTGATAGTAGCAATGCGGGAAAAATAGAGATGGTTACAGAAACAGGCACAACATATACCTTTGACCTGTTAAGTTTTAAGCACGGAATTGGGTACGGTGGGCAGGCAAATGTAGGGATAAGCATTGTGGGGTATGAATTAACGCAGGTGAGAGACATTTTGGGGAATACGGTGAGCTATGTCAACGAACAATTTGCAGACAAAGCCACTATTTTAAACGGTTTTTACAAAAACACGGCACTGGGTTCACTATACAAAGAATTTGACGATCACTACAGCTCAATCGGAAATCGAGTGGCCTATGCAGAAATCACAAGATACCGAGTGGCATCGGTAATAGACACATGGGGACGCAGTATTCAGCTGTTGTATAACGTGGCAGGGCAAAGGCCTGAAATAGACTGGAAAGAGTTTTGGGTCACAGGGATTCGATATACAAATGTAAATGGTACAACAAGCCAGATCAATTATTTTTATGATGAGAATGGCTGTTTAACAAAAGTGAGCATGCCTGGCCTGCCAGACAGGACGTATGGGTACCGGTATTATGAACCTGGGTATCGTTTTTATGTTGCGGGGCATCGTACAGGGTTAGGGAACGAATTTTTTGGAGATTACTACTATTATGGATATCAACCCAATCCTGCGTACAATGAAAATCATGACAACCATGATGGGAGCGTAGGTATTCCGAAGGGGTATGTGTTAAATCGGGTAAACAATGTGTTGGGTTCAAGAACGACATACGGTTATTCCGATTGTTTTGGTACCAAAAGGATCGACAATTACGACACGGACGTTTTCACCTACTTTGCACCTGTGGTGACACAGAAATCGATAGGCGACGGGACACTGAATGGGACGAAGAACTATACGATTGACTATTCAAGAACCAGCAGCGGGATAGGGACAAATTATTTAACAAAAGCGTCCTACATACCACCGAACGAAACCGAGGCGGCGTACTCTTTCACACAAGCGACAGTAGACAATCCGAGCGAAACAGAAGACCAAGTCTTCACTTTTCAAAACGGGCTTGCAACAGCCACCACACAAGGGATCGTGAAAACAGTGACCGAGTGGGATTTTACAAAGAATCAACAGGTGAGTGTCACCAACTACAAAAACAACGTCCAAGAAAGCAAGACACTTTATCAAGGCTATGACGTCTACAGCAACCCAACCAAAACGACAACCCAAAAAGGGACAAGCGACTATGTTACCCAAGAAATGGAATATTACACAGACTCCCTCTACACCAACAAAAATCTAGTTCACTTGCTAAAGAAAACACAAACCTACGCGGCTTCAAGCCCAGAAAACAAACGGACATATTTCAGCACCTACACAGCCCAAGGGAAGCCTTTCGA
>JAHFDB010000006.1 GCA_023249195.1 bacterium
TAATTCAAATATTATCAACAATATTCGACTTTGGAATGAAGGACCTCTCAAACAAACATTTGGACAACTCCAGGAAATTCGACCCTATTATGAATTTAATAATATTGATGTAGATCGATACCAAACTGACCACGGGCTCGAACAAGTGTTGCTTTCTCCCCGTGAAATGAATATTTCTCAACTTCCAGACAAGGCCCAAACATGGGTCAATCAACACTTGGTTTACACCCACGGATACGGCGTCTGCATGTCACCTGTCAACGAAGTGAGTCCAGAAGGTTTGCCCCATTTTTACATTAAAGACTTACCTCCTGTGTCTACCCTTTCGCTTACACTAGACAATCCTCAAATTTATTTCGGAGAAGCGCAAACCGAATACAGTATTGTGAATACAGGTCAACCTGAATTTGATTATCCTAAAGGCGATACCAATGTCTATAGTCAATATCAAAAAAAAGGAGGTGTTGCGCTTGACTCCTTCTTAAAGCGATTGGTCTATTCCATTAAATTATCTGACCTCAATATGGTGATCAGTTCACTGGTGACACCTGAAAGTCGTCTTATTTACGATCGAGACATCCAAACTATTGTGTCTAAACTGACACCTTTTATCACTTATGACAAAGACCCTTATCTTGTTGTGATTCCGGGGCATTTGGTTTGGATGATTGATGGGTATACCCTTTCAACCCGATTTCCTTATTCTGAGCCGTTTAATGGCCACTGGAACTATATTCGCAATGCCGTCAAGGTCACGCTTGATGCCGGAACTGGAGATATTCATTTTTATATCGCAGATCCTAAAGATCCTATCATTAGAGGTTATGCCCACCTTTTTCCAGGAACCTTTGAACCTTTTGCAAAAATGCCACTCGCGCTTCAAGACCATGTTCGATATCCTAAAGGCCTTTTCTCTATCCAATCAAAACTTTACAGCACCTATCACATGACAGACCCTCAGGTGTTTTATAACAGAGAGGATATTTGGGCTCTTCCTAAACGAGCGGTTGAAGGAAATTCGGCAGTTGGAGATGCGTATTACATGGTCACCAAAATCCCAGGTGAAACCCAAGAATCTTTTGTTCTGATGCAGCCCTTCACACCTGCCAACAAAAGCAACCTTATCGCCTGGATTGGGGCCAAGTGCGATCGGGAAGATTATGGAAAGCTCAAGGTGTTTAAATTCCCTAAAGAACGTACCCTTTATGGACCTGAACAAATCGAGTCTCGCATCGATCAAGACACTGAAATTTCTCAAAAACTAACACTTTGGGGACAAGTGGGATCTCGTGTTATCCGAGGAGACCTCTTAGTGATTCCTATTCAAGATTCTGTTATCTATGTTCAGCCCGTTTATCTTCAAGCCACTAACGGAAAACTGCCCGAGTTAAAACGCGTTATTTTTGCTTATCGCGACGATATCGTCATGGCACAAGACTTAGACTCTGCCATGCGAAGTGTTTTCGACACGCAAAGAACAAGCTCTGATAAACTTCAGCCTAATCTTTCTGAAGCAAAAAAAACAAATGATCCATTTAACTCAAAATTAAGTGCCCTTAAAAAAACTTTTTTTGAACTCAAAAAGGCCGCAAGCCAAGGACAGTGGGCCGAGTTTGGAAAAGCACTTGAAACTATCCAAAAACTTTTAGACTAAAGGAGCCTATAATGCTTGAACCCGGTAAACTTGCCCCCGCCTTTTCATTAAAAGATGAGCAAGGAAAAATACGCACACTTGAAGAATTTAGAGGGAAAAACGTCGTTCTCTATTTCTATCCGAAAGATGATACTCCCGGTTGCACCCGTGAAGCGATAGGTTTTACACACCTCAAAGTTGAATTTGAGAAACAACATGCCATTGTTTTGGGATTGTCTAAAGACAGCGTCGACTCTCATCAGAAATTTTGCATCAAACATGCTCTCGATGTGATCTTATTGAGCGACCCAGATGGCAAAACTGTGGAGGCCTACGATGTTTGGAAAGAGAAAAATCTCTACGGAAAAGTATCTATGGGAATTGTACGTACAACCGTCTTGATTAATGAAGAAGGGGTTATCTCCCAAGTATGGTCCAATGTTAAAGTGGATGGCCATGCCGAAGCCGTTTTAGAGGCTATCAAAGCACCCCAATAGATGAAAGACGCTTACCACGAAATTTTAAAAAGCATCGGAGAAGATCCCCATCGTGAAGGTCTTATTAACACGCCTTCCCGTGCTGCAAAAGCCATGGCCCACCTTACACAAGGTTATCATCAAAATTTAGATGATATCGTCAATGGTGCTATTTTTGAGTCTGAAATGGACGAAATGGTCATCGTAAAAGATATCGAACTTTATTCTCTTTGTGAACATCATTTGTTGCCCTTTTTTGGAAAATGTCATGTCGCTTATCTTCCTGAGGGTAAAATTATTGGCCTTTCAAAAATTGCGCGCATTGTCGATGTCTTTGCAAAACGGCTTCAGGTTCAAGAAAACCTTACGACCCAAATTGCCAAGGCTATTTCACACTATACCCAGGCTAAAACCGTAGGGGTGGTTATCGAAGCAGAGCATTTGTGCATGAAAATGCGTGGGGTTGAAAAACAAAACTCTGTTATGACCACCTCGTGTATGCTAGGTGGATTTAGAAAAAATACGGGTACTCGTGCTGAATTTCTAAGCCTTATTCAACGATAAGCCTATGCCACATCTTACCCTGAGTAAACGTTTTGAATTTTGTGCTGCCCATCGACTCTATAACGAAGACTGGTCTAAAGAGAAAAATATCGAATACTATGGCGCAGAGAGTTTTTCCCCAGGACATGGACATAATTATACCTTACACACCCTATTTACTGGCCCAATGGACCCTAGAACAGGAATGGTCAAAGAACTTTCTCAAGTCAAAACTTTTGTGAATAAGCAGCTGCTCGATCATGTCGACCATTACTTTTTAAATGAGTTCCCAGAATTCAAAAAAATAGTGCCGACAACAGAAGCGTTTTGTGCCTATTTATTTGCAAAAGCCCAACCCCTTTTTACACAAAATGGACTCAGACTTGAGGCCTGTCACCTTATAGAACATCCAGAGAAAACAGTTTGGTATCCTGAAAATTTATATAGCCCCTATCAAAATGAAGATCACAGCCATACTTTCTATCTCATTGCTTCTCATTCACTCTATAATCCTTCATTGACCCCTGAAGAAAACAAGGATTGTTTTGGAAAATGCACCCGATTTCATGGGCATAATTTCACCCTTACCTTTACCACGCTAGGCCCTATTACCCCTTATCTTTCCAGGATTGAAGCCATTCTGGCACCCCTGCAATATCGCTCGCTATGTGAGAGCATCCCCATGCCCAGCTGCGAAAATGTGATTGATTATTTTTGGAAAAAAAGTGCAGAGATTATGCCCCTCACGATGATAAAACTGTGTGAAACCCCTAGTAATACTTTTATTCTAAGAAAGTCATAACCTGTTGGGTAACAGACTTTGAGTAAAGCCCTGGATACCCCACGACTTCGGAAACAGGCATAATACCCATTAAAGAGTTTGTTAAAAAAAGTTCTTCAAATTCTGTCAATTCGGAATGGTCTATTCGGCACTCTTCGACAACATACCCATTTTTTCGGCACTTCTCAATCAGAACGTGCCGTATAATTCCCGGCAAAATCTGCCCCAAGCGCGGGGAAAACAGTGTGCGCCCCTTAACAAAAAATACATTTGATACCGTCGATTCCAACACTTCGCCCGACTCAGAATACAAAATGACATCATCTCCGTCCTCTAGGTGACGTTTTTCATAAACAGGGCGAATATAGGCCAATGTTTTATGCGTATCAAATACCGTTCTGGCACAAAAATCTTGTTTAAGACTAAGCCTTTGTGACACTTGAAGCGGTGGGAATGGACGCATCACCATGGCCAGTTGAGAGGGCCCAAAGACAACTCCCTGCTGACGAACCCCGGCGGTTAAATAAAGGTTCAATACCGCCTCTTGAAGTCCGTTTATCTTGATTAAAGCCGCTATTTGCGACTCAATTTTGTCATAATCAAAAGAATAGTCTATTCCTAAAAAACGCACCGTCTGGGACATACGCTCAAGATGGAGAAACACATGCTGAGCCTCTCCAGCGGCTATTTTTAAAGTTTCAAACGCTCCATATCCATATAAAAACCCTGCGTCTTGAATGGGGAGTACCAACGAGTCAACCAGTTTGCCATCGAGTGAGGCTAACATGTCGCCTGCATTTTGAGGGCCAAGTCGTCCATAATACCCGGATTCGACAACGTGGTGGTGTCTCCGGCAGCCTTCCCTTCAGCTAAATTTTTAAGCAGACGCCGCATAATTTTACCGCTTCTTGTCTTAGGTAATTCCGGTGTAAATATAATTTTTTGTGGTTTCGCAATAGCGCCAATTTCTTGCGAGACATGTGCGATTAATTCCTTGGATAAAATCTCAGAAGCAGAGACTCCTTCTGTTAAAGTTACAAAGGCTAAAATGGCCTGGCCTTTGACAAGGTCGGGCATTCCCACAACGGCAGCCTCTGCAACACCTTCGTGACCCACTAAAGCACTTTCTACCTCCATTGTTCCAATGCGATGTCCAGCCACGTTTAAAACATCATCTACCCTGCCCAAAACCATCACATATCCATCTTCATCCACAGTTGCCCCATCGCCAGCAAAATAGGTTTCAAACTGACTCCAATATACCGATTCAAATCGATCCGAATCTCCCCAAATTCCCCGTAGCATCGAGGGCCATGGTTGAGTCAGTGACAACAGCCCCCCCCCAGATGTTATTTCGTTTCCTCGTTCATCCAATACTTTAGCCTCAATACCAGGCAACGGCAGCCCGGCACGACCGGGTTTCATGGCATGAAGACCAGGTAATGTTGTAATCATAATGCCGCCTGTTTCAGTTTGCCACCATGTATCCACAATGGGGCATCGAGACTGGCCGATCACTTCGTAATACCACACCCATGCTTCTGGATTAATGGGCTCACCTACCGTTCCCAATAACCTCAGCGAGCTTAAATCATGCTTGTCAGGATAATCCCGTCCCCACTTCATAAAACTTCTAATGGCTGTGGGTGCCGTATATAAAATGCTTACCTTATGCCTTGCAACAATACCCCAAAACCGGTCAAAGTCCGGATAATCAGGCGACCCTTCATACATCATCACAGTGGAACCATTCGACAAAGGTCCGTAGATCACATAGGTATGTCCTGTTATCCAGCCTATATCTGCGGTACACCAATAGATATCTTCGTCCTTGAGGTCAAAAACAACTTTGGTTGAATATTTAGCGTGGGTTAAATAGCCCCCTGTTGTATGCACAATTCCTTTCGGTTTTCCTGTGGTTCCAGAGGTGTACAAAATAAACAAAGGGTCTTCACTGTCCATCGACTCTGGCTTCATAAAATGAGGTTCTTCCATGACCTGGCTATACGCCACATCGCGACCTTCTACCCAAGCAATAGTCTCTCCAGTATGCCGAACCACTAAAACAGTCTTTATCGGTGTATCTGGGTCCGATAGAGCCACATCTACCATTTCTTTTAAGGGAATTATTTTTCCTCGGCGATAACCCCCATCTGCAGTCATTAAAAGACTGGACTGAGAATCTAAAATGCGGTCTTTTAGTGAAGCTGAGCTAAAACCACCAAAAACCACACTGTGAATCGCGCCAATTCGGGCACAGGCTAACACGGCTATCGCTAATTCTGGAATCAAGGGCATATACAGGGTTACTCGGTCTCCTTTTTGAACACCAAAACGGTGTCTCAATTGAAAAGCTAGTGTATTTACTTTTTCATATAATGCTTGATACGAATAGGTACGAACTTCGCCATTTTCACCTTCCCAAATGAAGGCTGTTTGGTTCGCTTTTGTCGCCAAGTGTACATCTAAGCAATTTTCAGATGCATTGAGTTTCCCCCCCTCAAACCATGTGGCATAGGGACGTTTCCAATCTAAAACCTGATTCCAAGGCTGGTGCCACAACAATTTTTTTGCCTGAGATTCCCAAAATGAAAGCCGATCCTGATGGGCCTGCTCATATAAAGTCTGGGTGGACACATTCGATTGTGAAGAAAACGAGTTTCTTGGGTAAAAAACACGGGATTCATGTAACAAGGTTTCAATAGACATGGGCGCCCTCTCTACCTAGACATTTAATGGGATTTCTTTGTACACTTTCCACACTGACCATAAAGATGTAAAGAACGATATTCGGGAGTAAACTCCATCTTCTCACAAATTTTCTCTAAATAGTCTTCTATTACAGATTCTTTTATCTCAAAGATTTTTCCGCACGTATTGCAAATTAAATGATCATGCTGTTTTTCTGGAACACGCCGTTCGTAATAGACTTTCCCCTCTTTTGTAGAAATCTTTTGCAACAACCCGGCTTCCAGTAACTGTTTAATGGTTCTGTATACCGTTGCCCGAGAAAATTTATTGTCTTCAGATCTCAATTTATCAATAAAAGTTTCGACCTCAAAATGAGATCTTACTTTGAAAATTTCGTCTGCGATGGCCCTTTTTTGTGACGTATAACGCCCCTCGTGAGTCTCTAGATACGTTTCAAATACTTTGTGTGGATTTTTCATCAGTGGTCCCCTTGATGATGAGAAATAGAGGCTATTTTGACGTCGATAGTCTTAATATGAATGACCAACTTGTCAATAAACATGCGAATCGCAAAGTATAATTTAGCCGGAGAAAATCCAGAATCAAAATCATGCCTAAGACTAAATACACGGGCCTTAAAAATGTCATGATCTTCTTTATGATGAGAATATCCCTCAAAGTGATGGGCTAACATCAGGTTTTCTTCTTCTGAAAAGTGGGTGTCAACATAATGTTCTAAAAAGAGGATAATCGATTCTATTTTGTCCAAAGAATTGGCGTGGATTGCTGAATCCAACATTGACACCAACTGAAAGAGTTCTTGATGTTGATTGTCAATCGATTCATGGCCAATTTTAAGATCATTTGTCCACTGTGCGCCCATGCGCTATAAAGTAGCATAATTATAGATAATACGTCACGCCCAAGCTATAGTTTTTCAAACTAGAAGAGGTCATTACTGCGGCATCCCAGCTGTCGTTAAAATGATGAAGAACCCCATAGTAGGTAGAAGAAGAAAATGCAGATTCCCCACCTACCGATAAATCAGACCAAATAAGTTTTACAAAAGGCCTTGTTTCATTATGAGGAGCAATGTAAAAACTCACAGTGGTGTCTCCACCCGTAGATTGAATTGAATTTAACTCATTATTGGGATCACGATGAGACTCAGAAATAAAAGACCTGCCTACTTTTAGGTCTCCAATAACCACATGATAGTTAAAATTCAAAAACACAGAAAAAGATTGACTCTGTTGATAATTCTGTGAAAAACTTCTACCAGAAAGTCCAATTTCCCAGTACTTAGTGATGCCATAGGCCCCCCCATAATTGAGACGAGATAGTCGATTTGGGCCTAACTCATAGGACATTTCTACAGAGGTTCTTTCTCTTGGCGTTTGAATAAATCCAAACACAGAAGACCCTATAACCCCACACAAAATCACCATACAGAACACTTTTTTCATACAAACTCCTTATTTTAGTCTTATTACATCATTATCGAAAAAAGATTGGCATTTATTTCAAAGAAAAGTAGTATAAAGGCAATGAAAAAAATGGGTATTCTTTTAGGACTTGCACTTTCTCTACAAGTGTCCGTAGCACCCCTCCATTTTGTACCTGGAGAAGTCCTCATTAGAACAAAAGAACCTCTGTCAAATTTCCAAACTGCTTCTATCCATACCGCCACACTTGATCCCATTCTGAGAAAATACTATATCAAACAAATGATAAATTTGGATACCAATACTGCTGAAAACTTGAAGATTCAAGCAGAAAGCACTCCCTTTAAGTCAGAATTAATCTATAAATTTACGCTTCAAAGTCCCACAGAAGATGTTCTTGCCGTTGTCAAAGACCTTTCTCGGGCTCCTGAAATTCTGTGGGCTCAGCCCAACTATGTATATCACACCTGCCTCACGCCTAATGATACCGAGTTTTTTAGGCAGTGGGGAATGCAGACTATTCAGGCCCCTGAAGCTTGGGATTTAACCACCGGAGATGCCACTGTCAAAATTGCTATTATTGATACAGGTATTGATAGCACGCATTCTGATTTAAGCACTAAAATTATTGAGGGAAAAGACACGATTGATAATTTAAATAACATAACAGACCAAGCCGGACATGGAACCCATGTGTCAGGCATTGCAGCCGCCATTACAAACAATAGCAACGGAGTTTCTGGTGTCGGGTTCAATTGCAGCCTTATGCCCATTAAAGCCGGCAACAGCGACGGAAATTTTTCAAGTCAAAGCATTAAATCTGGCTTAAATTATGCCACGAACCACCATGCCAGTGTCATTAATATGAGCTTTATTTCTGAAGATCCCAATGTAGAAGATAATGACATTAAATTAGGTGTCGATACCGCATTTTCCGCAGGCATTCCTATGGTTGCTGCAGCTGGAAACTCGAGTACCAATATTCTTATTAACCAGCTTTATCCTGCGTCTTACACAAAAGTTCTCTCGGTCAGTGCGATCAAGTCAGATGGCACTTTCGATTCTCGGTACAGTAATTTTGGGAAAATAGACCTAGCTGCACCAGGAACAGCTATCCCCTCAACTTATCCCGGCAATCAATACGCCTTTGAAACGGGCACTTCTATGGCCGCACCCCATGTAACGGGTTTAATCGGGCTTATTAAATCTGTATCTCCTAATATTTCACTTGCTGCCCTATATAAACTTATTACCCAAAATGCCACAGATGCTGGCCCTGCGGGATTTGATGCCCAATATGGACATGGCATCATTAATGCACGGGCAACACTTCTTGCACTAGACAAAGCCGCCCCGGTTATTACAGCAAGAGCCCAATGTCCGACACAAAATATTAATACCCCGCTTCTTATTACGGCCAATGTTACCGATGATATTAATTGGAATAACAGGCCTTCAGTTACGCTTAACTATCAGTTTTTTCAAAATTCAACGTCTATAGGTAATCTTCATGCTCTCAAGATGACCAAATCTCGCTCCCTATATAGGGCCATTGTTCCTACGCCTTCTCCGCTCATTACAAAAGTAACCTATTTTTTTGTGGCTGAAGACCCTGTCTCCCACAGAACCACCTTCCCGCTCCTGGGGGGCAATGCCGCACTCTCCTTTGCCATTTCAGACACAACAGGGCCCGTCATCACGACCTCTTATCAGAGCCAAGATTTTTACACACCCGGATCAGATCTCCACTTTACGATTACAGACAATATTGGCGTAAGCGCGAACACACTTCGGGTTACTGTCCAATCTACTTTAGGAAGCACTGCGTATGCCTACCCTACAGACTCTCAACTCCAATTAAGTCAAGGAACTCTGACCCTATCAAATAGCATTTTGCCTCATTCAGGAAATTTTACGGTTCAAATTCGTGTTCAAGATATCAATCACAATAGCTCAGAAATGTCTCTCAGCCTGCTACAAACCCAAGAATTTACTTTATCGGGCCCTCAGACCAATCAAAGTAAAGTGATCAATGGTCCAAACCCTTTTAATCCAGATAAAGAATGGACTTACATAGGTTACCAAATCAGCCAAGACGCAGCTGTCTCTATCTCAATTTATTCGCTTAATTTACAGCTTGTCAAACAATTTTCTCTCCAAGATAGCGCAGGTTATCACGAAGTATCGTGGAACGGAAAAGACGACTCTGGGGACACTGTTCCAAACGGGGTTTATATGATGATCATTCAGGCAAAGTCAGGTGGTAAAACCATTACAAAACAGAATAAAATAGCGGTACTCAGATAGTCAGACTACTCTAGAAAGAAAAAACCTGCAAAACTGGCAATATCCTGCCCACCCTCTAAGAATAAAGAAGAAAAAATCTCCTCATAGTCATAGTCCCCATGGGGTGTAAAATGATGAGGGTCCAGTTTAAATTCTTCTAAGATATCCTCATGACAATAGTACACCATTCCATTGTCCACAAAAACCATATAAACAGGATCATTTTTAAGTTTATGTATGGAAGTAAGGTAGACTTTAATAACACGGTATATAGGAAGTCCGGTAGAGGGATGAGGTAACTCTAATTCAAGAAGTTTAGAAGAGGAACTGTAGCGAATCATATCCGCCCCTACTTCTTTTAAATGCAACACAACTGAAGTAAGAGACATAGAAAACTAGTGGTGGTGATGTCCCTTAGAATGAACATGTCCATGCTCAATTTCTTCTGGAGTAGCAGGACGAACTGATTTGATTTCAACAGAAAAATGCAAGGTTTCACCTGCTAATGGATGATTGGCATCCATCATTACTTGGTCTTCCTGAATTTCTTGCACTCTTAGTACAATTGGGCCATGTCCAGACTCGGTTTCAAGTTCTAAACCGACGTAAAGTTCTAAATCGTCAGGAAAGGCATCTCTTGGGAAAGGCTGTATCAAGTCTTGTTCCCAAAGACCATAACCCTCTTCTGGAAGTACCACCACAACCTGCTTATCTCCGACAGAAAGACCTTCGAGCGCAGATTCTAAACCAGGCACAATATTCTGATGCCCTTGTAAATACTCCAAAGCCTCATCTTCAGATTGATCAAGAAGAACCCCATTTGAATCTTGCAAGGTGTAAGTAAAACCCACAACATTATTTTTAGAAACTTTGCCACTCATAAGGTTTTCAAGTATACTCGTAATTCTGTGTTTATCGCAAGAACTAATTTTAAAAGAGTATGGGCCGTCTGTGTGTGTGTTGTCGTGGGGGTATACGCCACCCCAAGCCATTCCCTTACCTATAGCAATAAACATCATGTTCGAACTCAGTCAGTCAAAACAGCTAAAATTGAAACCCCACTTCGAACCCTCAATAATTCTGAATTGGATCTCAATGAAAAAGCGTTTACTCACTATCAAACCTATTTGCAGTCCGATTTTCTAGAAGATGTCAACGATTCCTCGGCATATGAGGCCATTCGAGAATATATTACCCAACACCATAATGATATTCGGGATAAAGATGCAGAAGAAATTTCGAAGGAAATTGTCGAACAAGGCCGGCTTTATCAAATTGACCCCAAATTTGCTGCTGCAGTGATCTCTGCTGAATCTGGATTTAACAAAGAAGCTATTAGTAAATCTGGTGCTAAGGGCTTAGGGCAACTTATGGACTCTACTTACGCAGATTTTGGCATTCAAAACCCCTATAATATCCAGGAAAATGTGCGTGGGACAGTGCTGTATTTAAAGGATTTAATCAGCCTTTGGAACGGACATTCTTTGCAACTTTCACTTGCCATTACTTCTTACCTCAGAGGGCCTGTTCTTGTCAAAAAAGCAGAAGGAAAGTTTTCGGATCATACCTTGCAATATTTAGGGCTCATACTCAAAAAATATAACACCCTTTGCGCTATTGAATCGAAAATTCAAAAAAAGCACACAAACGAATCTGACAAGGATGCAGTAACCTCACTCAATTAAAAGAGATTGATTTTCTAAGACGCGGTTTTCAAGAAGAAGCGTTTTTCCAGGAACAACTTTTACCACCACATCCCCTTTGAAAACAACATTTTTTCCAAGCGTAATATCTCCATCTAATGTCAAAGAACGGAGATGCTTAAGTGATGGGACTTGAGTGACACGGGCATTAAAGTTCTGTATCGATTCAAAATGAGTACTTAAGTTTACCTCTGGAACTTGGGCTAAAAGGGTGTCTCTATCTCCAAAACACAGGGTATCTAGGGCCCCTTTTTGGACCAAATCGGACTTAATAACGAGAAGATCACTGGTTTTTTTAACCGGAAGAAAACGGTCCCTGCCGACCACGATGGTGGCTGATTTTTCAAACAAAGAAATAGCAGATCCAAGAGCCGTCTCTAGCTGAACAATCGAACGTCCTTCTATTATTTTAGTGTTAACAATTAAGGATAAATGAAGCGGCTCTTTTTCAAATAACGTTTTTAAAGAAGCTAACCGCACCCAAATATTATTGGTATTAAATACGGGGAACATGGACATATCTTCAAATTCCGAAAGATGCTCATGAGGAACTTGTGCTCTTTCCAAAAGCTCTAAGCAGCCTTGCCGTCGAATAAGTGTTCCACCTTTCACATCCATCTTTGTTTTGGGGGTTGTCTCCATTAAAAAATCACGCTGGGTCTCCATAATATACCCTAGGATAGCCGGATCGAAGGTGGGCCCTAAATTATCTGCGTTTGAAATAAAGACATACTCTATTCCTTGTGCCATAAGACGATCTAAAGTACCGCTTAAAACCAAACTATAATAAAAATCGCCATGTCCTGCGGGGCTCCACTCCTGCTGGGGATCATCGGAAAAAGAAACGGGAGCTTGAGTCAGCGTATCGATTCGAGGAAATTCGTGTTGAAGAAGGTCATTGTAGGAAATTTTACCCTTCAAAAGGGCCTCTGTTTCTTTGGCGGTACTTTCACTGTTCATTAAAATGAGGGGAAAAGAAGCCCCGTATTTCTGCTGCAAGTCTTTAATTTGATCTGCAATGATATCTAGAAAAGTTTGGCCATGATGGATAGGAATGGCTGATTTGGGCCCTTTACATCCCATTGTTGTACCCAATCCCCCATTCAACTTAACCATGGCCACCTTAGAAGCAGACTCTGTACCTAAACGGACATGAGATTCTGTTAACGAATCAAGAAAAACAAAATCAGACTCCAACAAGGGTTGTATTTCTAGCCAATTAACCTGACCGGTATCTCCCAGAGCATAGCGTCTAAACACGGTCATGAAATGCTGGATGACTGTGGGGTGGTATTTCCGTTGTAAAAGCTTATTCACAAAAAGTTGCTCAACCAGGGTCTGTGTACTCCTGTTCCATTTATTCTATTTTTTTGTATAATAGGAGGCTTATTCTAGCACAGATAATTAAGATTAAAAAACGTCGAAGGAGGCCCCATCAAGATGAGTGCAACATTACTCAACGAGCTAAAATTAGAACAAATTGGTATCACTGAATTTCAATCTCTACAGAGAAACCTTTCGTATGAAGAGCTTTATAAACTAGAAACAGATCCTTCCTTGACGGGTAGTGAAAAAGGACTTCAAACCAATTTGGGCGCCATTTCAGCAGATACAGGAAAGTTTACCGGTCGTTCTCCTAAAGATAAATATATTGTAAAGCAGTCAGGCTCAGAGCAAAATGTGTGGTGGGCAGACCAAGGATCTGATAATAAAGCTATCGATCAAAATACATGGGAACACCTTAAATCACTTTCTACGCAACAACTGAATGGAAAAAAACTGTTTATTATGGACGGTTTTTGTGGTACCAACAAAGAAACCCGTTTATCTGTACGATTGGTTACAGAGATTGCCTGGCAGGCTCACTTTTTCAAAAATATGTTTATTCGACCCACGCAAGAAGAACTTGAAAATTTCAAGCCTGATTGGACCATTTTAAATGCCTGTCGAACCTCATGTAAGGATTTTGAAAAATGGGGCCTTCGTTCAGAAGTGTTTATTGCTTTTAATATCGATGAAAAAATGACCCTCATTGGCGGAACCTGGTACGCAGGTGAAATGAAAAAAGGCATTTTTTCGATCATGAATTATTTCTTGCCTTTGAAAAACATTGGAGCCTTCCATTGCTCGTCAAATATGGGGGACAATGGGGAAACGGCCTTGTTTTTTGGTCTCTCAGGCACTGGAAAAACAACCCTTTCAGCAGACCCCAAGAGAAAACTTATTGGAGATGATGAACACGGATGGGACAACGAAGGGGTTTTTAACTTTGAAGGGGGATGTTATGCAAAAACCATTAATCTCTCTGCAGAAAAAGAACCTGATATTTTTAGAGCGATCAAAAGAGATGCCCTTCTAGAGAACGTCGTTATTGATGGTGAAAAAAATATTGATTTTGATTCTGATGCAAAAACAGAAAACACCCGGGTTTCCTACCCCATTTATCATATTGATAACATTGTCAAACCCGTCTCAAAGGGGAGCCACGCGAATAAAATTATCTTTTTGACCTGTGATGCCTATGGGGTATTGCCTCCGGTATCAAAGCTCAATAAAGAACAAGCGATGTACCAATATCTCAGTGGTTATACTGCAAAAGTAGCGGGAACCGAGCTTGGAATTACAGAGCCCACAGCCACATTTTCGGCCTGTTTTGGAGGCCCTTTTTTGCTTCTGCACCCCATTAAATATGCGGAAATTTTAGGTAAAAAAATGAAAGAGCACAACTCGGAAGCTTATCTTGTCAATACAGGGTGGAGCGGTGGAAGTTATGGGGTAGGCAAGAGAATGAGTCTTCCTGCCACCAGAGCGATCATTGATGCTATTTTGAATGGCTCTTTAGGGGAAGAAGGATTTGAAAATTTTCCTGTTTTTAACTTTCAAATTCCTAAAGGCGTTAGAAACGTCGAAAGTACAATTTTAAATCCAAAAAATACTTGGACCAATAAAGACGAATACGAGGCTTCTTTGCAAAAGTTAGCCCATAAATTCACCCATAATTTCAAGAAATATGCAAACAATCCTGAGACTCAAAAATTGAGTCAAGCAGGACCTCAAGCCTAACGGACCCAGACTACTCCCTTCCAAAAATGTTTATAGTTTTTGGAAGGGAGTAGCCCTTAGACCCTTTGGAAAACGGTTTTAATAAGCCGTTCAGTTGTGTCCCATCCAATACATGCATCTGTAATAGATACCCCATAGTGAAGTTTTGTAAGATCCTCTGAAATGCTTTGATTCCCTTCGAACAGATTGCTTTCTATCATTACTCCAATAATGGAATGATAGCCTTTTGTTCGTAAATCCATGACCTCTAGGCATACACTTTCTTGATTTTCGTGCTTTTTTCTTGAATTTCCATGACTGCAATCAATCATAATGCTGGGTTCAAAACCTGCTTTTGAAAGTTTCTCTAAAGTGTCTTTAATTGTTTGCTCATCGTAGTTAGGTGTTTTTCCTCCACGTAAAATCACATGGCCGAGGCTATTTCCTTTGGTCTTGATAATCGAGGTTTGACCCTCTTGGTTAATGCCTAAAAAATCATGCGGATGACATGCCGATTGCATGGCATTGATGGCCACATCCAAATTGCCCTCGGTACTATTTTTAAAACCTACAGGCATAGAAAGCCCGCTGGCCATTTCTCGGTGAGTTTGAGACTCGGTCGTTCTTGCCCCAATGGAAGCCCAAGAAACCAAATCGGCCATATACTGAGGCACAATAGGATCGAGCATTTCTGTGGCTACAGGCAACCCCATTTCCGAGATTTCCAATAAAAGTTTCCTGGCTAGAAATAACCCCTCTGATATATCACCCTTGCCGGTTAAATGCGGGTCGTTGATATATCCCTTCCATCCAACTGTTGTACGCGGTTTCTCAAAATAAGCCCGCATCACAATAAAAATCGAATCATGAACCTCATCGCTTAATTTCTTGAGTTTTCGGGCATATTCCAAAGCAGCCTTTGGGTCATAGATCGAGCAAGGTCCCACGACACATAACAGCCGCGAGTCTTCTTTTTTCAAAATACGTTCGATAACGGCACGGCTTTCTAATACATGCTGAGAAATAGCGGGGGTAATAGGCAGTTTTTCCTTTAGCAATTTAGGAGAAATTAAGGGAACAATTGCTTCGATATTCACATATTGAGTTGGTTTCATCCTTCAAATAGTAGCGCAACACATTTCATTTGTGAATGGAGGGTGTTAAAATAGCCTCCTTATGTCAGAAATTCTCAAAATTGCAAACCAGCCCCTCACTTCCAGACTGTTTGTAGGGACAGGAAAATTTTCTTCGCCAGAGTGGATGAAAAAAGCCATTGAGGCTTCTGGGGCAGAAGTCATTACTACGGCTATTCGACGGGTGGATATGAATAATCCGGAAGATTCTTTTATTCACATTATTAACCCTAAAAAGTTTGTGTTTCTACCCAACACTTCTGGGGCTAGAAACGCGGAAGAAGCCGTTCGTATTGCTAAAATCGCTCGTTTTTCTGGCCTTTCCGATTGGATTAAACTCGAAGTTACCCCCGAACCCAATTATCTATTGCCAGATCCTATTGAAACCTTAAAAGCTGCAGAAGAATTGGTAAAACTAGGATTCACTGTCCTGCCTTACATCAATGCCGACCCCATTTTGGCCAAACGCCTTGAAGAAGTGGGTTGTGCAACTGTAATGCCCTTGGCGGCCCCTATTGGGTCTAACAGAGGGCTTCAGACCAAAGATCTTATTGGTATTATTATTGAGCAAGCCAAAATCCCTGTCGTGGTCGACGCTGGCCTAGGGGCCCCTTCCCAAGCAGCTGAAGCTATGGAAATGGGTGCATCAGCCGTTTTGGTCAATACCGCCATTGCAACTGCCAGAGACCCTGAATTAATGGCCTTAGCCTTTAAACAAGCCGTTATAGCGGGGCGCAATGCCTATTTATCAGGCCTTCCAGGTTCCTATATCGTCGCCAGAGCCTCGTCTCCGCTCACGGGTTTCTTGCAAAAATGAGTTTCGCGAGCATCTTTCCCACACTGCCTATTGATAGTTGGGTAAGTCGCGCAAAATCTACTACAGAAGCCGAGGTTATACAAACCCTTTCCAAAACCCATTTTGGGCTTCAAGATCTGCCTGTTTTAATCTCGAAATCTGCCTTTTCTTATATTGAAGAACTTGCGCAACGTGCACATGCCCTTACCCGTCAACGCTTTGGAAATGTGATGCAAGTGTTTATCCCTATGTACATCTCTAATGTTTGTTATAACAGCTGTTCTTATTGTGGGTTTAGCATGGAAAATGACTATAAGCGCATCACTTTAAATTCAGAAGAAATTGTCAAAGAAGGAACCCTTCTTAAGCAAAGAGGCTTTCAACATTTGTTGCTATTAACAGGAGAAGCAGACAAAAGCAGCGTCGGTTATATTGCCCACGCAGTTGAGTTGCTACACCCCTATTTTTCATCTATAGGAATTGAAGTTCAACCCCTTTGCGTAGAGGACTATCAAAAAATGATAGCGGCAGGTGTAGATAGTCTGACTGTGTATCAAGAAACCTATCATCCCGAATCGTATCAACGCTATCACAAGGCAGGTAAAAAAAAGAATTTTACCTACCGACTCGATACTCCGGATAGAGGTGGGAAAGCGGGGTTTTACCGACTCAATATAGGCGCCCTAATGGGCCTTTATGAATGGCAATATGAAGCCATTGCATTGGGATTCCATTTAGACTACCTTCAGAAAACCTATTGGAAAACCAAGTACTCTGTCTCTTTTCCACGCATTCGAAACATGGTTGGAGACTTCACCCCTCAATATGAGCTTTCAGACGGAGAACTTGCTCAACTCTTTTGTGCATTTAGACTCGTTTTTCCAGACATTGGCATCACACTCTCTACGCGAGAATCGGCCCAATTAAGAGACCATTTGTTCAAACTAGGCGTTACCACCGTATCAGCAGAATCTAACACAGCTCCTGGAGGATATTCAGGTAAAGAAAACACAGAAGCACAATTCGAAATCAGCGATCATCGGAGCCTTGAAGAAATCAAGCACATACTTTTGGAAAACGGTTTTGAACCTGTGATGAAAGACTGGGACAGACAATGGATCGCCTAGCCAACAAGCTCACTACTTATGTGGGCTCTTTTGAGCGACTTAAATTGGCTTTGAATTATGGCGCTGAACACCTCATTTTTGAAGACCCTAAACTTTCTGCCCGAAGCTATGCAGAGGCCACTTTGCAAATAGGCTTTCAGCATTTAGAAGATTGGGCACAATACGCGCGTATCCAAAACCCCGATATAGAGATCTCCTTCAATCTAGATATCATGATTCACGATCGCCATTTCCCATTGATACTTTTGCTCATTAAAACACTTGAAAAAGCTAATATTCAACATATTCGTGTTCAAGATACGGGCCTTACCCTTTTTTTTAAAACACATTTTTCGAAGGCTCATCTCACACTTGCCATGGAGACAGGAAATCAAAATCTTGAAAGCATCTATAGGTATACAACCCTTTTTGACTCCCAAGTTTTGAACAACGAAATGCCCTTCTCTGAGCTTAAAAAAACGGTCTTAAACTGCCCCCATTATCCTTTTGAACTTCAAGTTCAAGGCCCTCTTTTAATTCAATATTCCAATCGCCGTTATATGGCTGGTTTTGAAGAGACAGAAGCGCCGCTTTATCGCATAGCACAAGACGAGCAGTATCCTAACCGTTTTTTTCCTTTTTATGACAATGTCCATGGACACTTTATGTATCTCTATTTTGACCGATGTCTCCTTACTTATATTCCCGACCTTTTATCTTTAGACCTCAGCGGGTGGATTATCGATGCACGGGGAGAAAGTGACTCGTATCTTATTCAAACGCTTACGCTTTACAAAAAATACCGCACACTTACTGTTGCCATATCCGACCCTGATTTAGAAAGCCTAGCTTCCCTGGCCCAAAGACCCCAAAAGGGTGGTTTTTTCAGAGCCAATCGTACTGACCAAGACCGTGAATCGGTGGTCAAGGAAGTCGAAGGATATCACTATACGGGCATTGTGATAGATACGGTCTCTAAAAAACAATTCACTTTTGAAACACTGTGGCCGCTTTCACTTGGAAATGAGATTAAAATCCTCACGCCTGAAGGGCATGAAGCAAATTTTACGCTCGCACAGATGAGCTCGGCTTTTAATATCCCCTTAATTCAGGCTCAAGTAGGTGATATTATTTCCCTTCCTTGGCAAAAAAGAGTGGTCACTCAAAGCAAGGTATTTCTTAAAAAATGATGACCCGTCGCGAATTAAAATGGGTTCAAAAACAACTTCCTAGACTGGAAGAAAAAGGACTTATTTCACCCTTCCAAACCGAAAGTTTGTCACTCCATTTTCATGAGCAGTTTACTCAAAACAGAAAAAAGTTTTTGCTATTTTTATGGGGATCGATAGCCACCATTTCTTTGATCCTAGTCGGCTTGATGTGGTTTTTGAAATGAATGTTATAAAAACACCGCCACAGCCACTTCAAAAATGGTTAAAAATAGCATCCCAAAGTAAAGCCTGTGGGAAATTTCGCGGTTTTTGTGTTTAAATAACAATCCGACAATCACCAGCAAAATTAAAAGTTTAATCCCTATTTTAGCATGATCAACATAGGGTTCTTTGATAGCTACCATGGCAAGTCCTGTCACTAATTGAATATAAGCACCGTGCTTCATGGCTGTATTTACCCGCTTAGCCTTGTCTTTAAGCTGGCTAAGGGTTCCACCCACTAATGAGGCCATCCCTAATAAATGCAAAAATCTTAAAATCATCGTAACGCCATATACTATCATTATCGTATTCTCCTTTAAAAAATTTACCAACCTTCTCCTCGACGTTTTTCAATGGCCTTTTTTTGAATCTCTGATTCTGAAATATAGTCTCTTTCTAGTTCATTTCTTGGAACATTTAGAAATAGATTTTCCTTGGTCAAACATCCAGCAGATCCATCTGCATTCCATTTTCCAAATAGAATTTTAGCTTTACTTTCTTTGTGAATCAAGGTCATTCCACGTCGATATGTTTTTGCTCGTTCGGTCATAGCGATTCCTTTTCAGATAGGAGTGTGTGCACAAAAGCAATCACCGTATCTTCTAATTGAAGATGATATAACCGATTCATTTCTTGAAGGCAAGTAGGCGATGTCACATTGACCTCCATGAGTCGATCGCCAATGATATCGATTCCCACAAAATAGAGACCTAAAGCTTGAAGATGCGGCGCTAAAATGGCCACAATCTCGCGGTCTCTGTCGGTAATATTGGTAGCAACCGCTTTTCCTCCTGAAAAAAAGTTATTACGATGATCCCCTTCTGGGTGGACGCGTAAAACAGCCCCTAAAATAGTGCCGTTTAATAGTAAAATACGCTTATCACCTTTGTCTGCTTCAGGAATGAATTGCTGTAAAATAGCGTCATATTTCCCTGTCTGGGTGACCGTTTCAAAAATAACTGAAAAATTAGTGTCCCCCTCTTTAATAACAAAAACGGCGGATCCTCCAAATCCGTTTGTGGGCTTTACTACCACAGTGTTATGCTTTTTTCTAAATGCTAGGGCATCTTGTTTATGTCGAGTAACCAAGGTCGCAGGTATCAGATTGTGAAACTGTGTCGCCCAAATCTTTTCATTGACCATTCGAATACTGGAAGGCCTATTCATCACGATCACCGAGCTTGAAAGCCGATCTAAGAGCCAGGTATGCATGAGATAATCTGCATCAAACGGAGGATCGGTACGAATAAAGACCACTTGAACCTCTTCCTCTGAAAAATGGGCCCATTGATGAGAAAGAAACGGATGCGCATACTCGTTTTGAGGGGTCACATGAAGGGCATGAAACCAAACCCTTTCATCTTTTAAAACAATGCCTCCTTTGGGTAAATAATACACCGGATTTCCTGCACGATGCGCTGCCAACATGAGTATATAAGTCGTATCCTTCTCTGGATGGATGGTTTCTAGGGGATCCATCAAAAAAAGCCACTTCATAGAGATTCGCTCAATTCTGTGATTTCGTGGGAACAAGCAATGCCTGAAATTCTGGCCAAAGCAGACATGGTGTCCATGTGTCCCTGGGCATCGGCCTCGGTCATAGGCTCAAATAACATGCCTTGAGAATTTAAGTTTTCACGCTCAGACTTGAGGGTATTTACCCGAAAAAAGCCACCCGCTACTTGATTGTAAACTGAATACAAACAAGGCTCAGCGGGATATCCCTTTGATTTAAAAAGAGTTGAAACCCCTTCTTGAAGAATAAATCGCTCCATTAGCTGACCACTTTTCCCCTTGGATAAATTATTGCGGGCTTTTCTGTTTAATGTCAGAAGCTCTGAAGGATCTTCAATAGAAATAACCCCCATGCCATAGGTACCTGAATCACTTTTTAAGAAAATCAGGGGCTTTTCTCTAATCCCATATTCTGTATATTTTAAATCAATTTTTTTAAACAAGTCTGATGCTGATTGCGCAAGACGTTCACGAGACGCCTCGTCGTTAATATCTACAGAATGAACCATATCGAAGTCACATCTCCACAGCCACGGATCTAATCCCTCTGTTTGACACATCTCTTCAATAATCTGATTCGCATGATGAAAATGGCGTGATTTCAATCGTGAATGCCAGCCTGCAGCAATGGATGGGAAAATGGGGAAGGGTAAATTCTGTAAACTTTTAGCAATGCCGGAAGTCAAATCATTGTTAAGAATGGCGGCATCAAAAACACGCTCACCACTTTGAATGCCCTTTAACAACCGCATAAAGCAATACATCTGTAAAAGCTGCCCGGTTGCGGTTTCCAACATCACAAAATCAGAGTGGTCACAGATGTTATCTACTTTAGGGTCTAGAAAGGTTGCACAGATAACACTTAATCCTGCTGATTCAATCAAAGCTTTTAAAACACGTACATTCTCTAGATACCAGGTATTGCGTGTGTGTTCTTCCGCAATCAATAGAATCGAGTGTGCCTTGGGAAGTTTTTGAGCAAAGAACCTTTGAATAGCCAGAGCCGCTTTTGTGCGAGCCTCTTCACTGAGATTATTAAACCCTGCAGGAAATAAATTGGCATCTACCACTGCCATTTTGAACCCAGAATATCGAATATCCACCGATCCGTAGAAAGGCAGATCACAAGAAAGTTCTCTCTGTGAGAGTAACGACATGAATTCGGAGGAAAATAGTGGTAGCATAAGAGAATATTATACCCGATCTTATGAGAATCAAACTTATCTTTTTCTTTGCCATCGCAATCGCGTCCTCTGTTGTAGCCAGTACGATCGACACAGTTGCCTATACCTATGCAGGAAATTTCAAGGCTTGGGTCAGCATTCCAGATACACCTGGCAAACATCCGGTACTTGTGTATAACTATGACGAATATTTTGACTGGGCCGGAGAAAGAGCCGCTGTACTAAGAGGCTATGACATTAGAAAATTCATGGAAACCTTTGTTAAGTGGGGCTATATCTGTATTGTGCCTATTGAACGTCATCATAAAGTAAACGCGATTAAAGGCGCCGTTTTTTATGCGGAAAAAATGACACAAACAGATAAATCAAGAATCCATCTGGTCGGTATTTCCGAAGGTGCTTTTTTATCGATGCTGACCTTGGATGTTCTGCCCGAAGTCGCTTCTATTACCCTTATTGCACCTATTACCATTCACTACTCAGGCTACTATTCTTTCCCAGAAGCCCTCAGAAAAATGCCTAAAATGACACTCCCTATTCTTTATTTGGTCGGCCGAGAGGATAAAATCTGGAAAATGAAAATCACAACGCTGCTTTATCAACTGCTCAAACAAGAAAACAAAACGGTAACCTACAAGGAATATGACGAAGAAAGAAGGTTTTTTTGGGATTCAAGCAGTTCATTTATGACCGATATTCACCAATTTATTGAAAATAAAACCCGAATCAAGGGGGCTACTCCAGGACCACAGGAAGTCCCCGTATCACAAAATATTTTACAGGAGCTCCTTGGTTTTGCGCATTAGAACTCATACGAATCCTTTTAACTACTTTACCCGAATGGAATCCCTTGATTTTTCAACGGTACTCCCCCACTTTTCTGGAACTTTTGACTTTGAAGTGGGCTTCGGCAGAGGCCTGTTTATTCGCCACTATGCGACCATGTTTCCTGAACGGTCTATTGTGGGAATTGAAGTTAGAAAAAATCCGGTAGAGCTTTTGAAAATCAAACTTAAAAAAGAAGCCATAAAAAACGCCTATGTTATTCACGGTACGGCAGAAATTTGCCTTGCTGATATGATTCCGGACGGTAGCCTTAATCGTGTTTTTATTTTTCATCCGGACCCTTGGTTCAAAAAAAGGCACCATAAACGTCGGGTTATAAACCCTAAATTTCTGGTTCAATTACGCCCTAAATTAGCACCTAATGCCACCCTGTATGTGTCCACAGATGTCGCCCCCCTATGGGACAGCATGGAAGAAACCATTCTCGATAGTGGTTATTTTAATACGATTGAAGATCCTGTCTTTTGGGAAACCTGTTACCTCACCAACTGGCAAGCCTTTAGTAAAAGAGACCAACGCACTACCTATTTTGGAACCTACCAACTCCGCCATGAAGAAAATTCGCACTAATTTAAGCAAATCGCTTTATTTAAAGGGCCTGCAATGTCATAAATCACTTTGGCTGATGAAAACCCAACCTGAACTCAGACATATCGATACCCACCGCAATGCACTTTTTGAAGAAGGCATTCTGATAGGAAAAATGGCACACTCACTCTATCCGGGAGGTCGTCATATCGACCAAGAAGCCTCTGCGTTTCCCCATCGATTGGCGCTCACGGAAGCCTTGCTCAAAGACCCTGCCTGTCCGACTTTGTTTGAAGCTACCTTCCAATATCAAAACACCTTAATTATGGTTGATATTCTTCACAAAACCCCTGAAGGAATGGAACTTATTGAGGTTAAAAGCAGCACCTCAGAAAAAGCCATTTTTATTGACGATTTATCCTTGCAATACTATGTCTTAACAGGTCTCACTATTCCAATAAAAAATGTCTTTCTTATGCATATTAACGCCCACTATGTGAGGAAAGCCCAACTCAAACTTTCTAAACTCTTTAAAAAGTCAGCGCTGACTGACAAAGTGAGTCAGAACCAAAACAAAGTTCATACCCAGATTAATGCGATGAGAAACTCTCTTCAAAATGCTCAGGAACCCTTGTTTTTTCAAAACAGTCTTGAAAATATCGACATTGGCACTCATTGTTTTCACCCGTACAATTGTGATTTTATGCCTCATTGCTGGAAACACATTCCCCCACACTCTGTATTTAACCTCACAGGGTTGCCTATCGAGAGTAAATTCGAACTCTATAAAAAAGGTCATACCCTCATTCAAGATATCCCTGATTCGCATCTACTTTCCGAATCTAGCCAAGTACAAAAAAAAGCCGAAAGCGAGTCTCCGCTTATTAACAAGCCTGCTATTCAAGACTTTCTTAAAACACTGCATTACCCTCTCTATTTTATGGATTTTGAGGCCTTTCAAAAAGCCATTCCTCCCTATCCAGGTGTTCGACCTTACCAGCAAATTCCTTTCCAGTTTTCTATCCATTATTTAAACAGTCCCTTCGATACCCTTAGTCATAAAGAATTTTTAGCAGACCCAAAAAAAGACCCTCGATATGAGTTTGCAAGGGCCTTGGTTAAGCATATTCCACAAACCGCATGTGTACTCACTTATGACAGTGGTTATGAAAAAAGTGTGGTTAAACAACTCGCCGAAACCTTTCCTAAGTTATCCACCCATTTAATGGCCATTCATGCCAATATTATCGACTTGATGATCCCTTTTCAGAAGCATTACTATTACACCCAAGAAATGAAAGGAAGCTGTTCTATTAAGGCTATTTTACCTGCACTTGTTCCCGAACTGACTTACACCAATCTCCATATCCCTAATGGAGAGATGGCCAGTAAAAGTTATTCCAGACTTGCTCACCTTAAAGATCCCAAAGAAATTCAAACCATTAGGCAAGATCTTCTTGACTATTGCAGATTAGATACCTTTGCAATGGTCAAAATAGTCGAAGTCTTAATAAAGGAGTCCCAGTGAATACACATTTTTTAGAACAATACGAACTAGGTCCGATGCAGAATCAGATCTATTTATTGGCAGATCCAAGTACACAGCAAGCCTATCTTGTGGATCCTGCCTGGGACATTCCCTTTTTACTCAAAAAAATCGAAACCTATGGATTTCACTTGATGGGGGTCCTTCTTACTCACGGACACCCTGACCACACGAATGGGATACCTGAGCTTATCAAAATATACCCTACTCTTCCTATCTATGTCTCAAAACACGAAGCTGCGATTCTAAAACCAAAGGTTTCTACCCTCATCGAGGTGCTCGATCAAGAGATTATCATGCTTGGAAACCTTGAAATCACTTGCATTTTTACCCCTGGGCACTCTCCAGGAGGTCAATGTTTCTGGATCGACGACATCTTACTTACCGGGGATAGTTTATTTATTAATGGCTGTGGACGTGTCGACCTTCCCGGGTCTAACGCCGATCACCTATTTGAAAGCCTTCAAAAGATTGGAAAACTACCTGACCACACCGTCATTTATCCGGGACATCGCTATCATCCTAAAACCAGCGATACCTTAGGCAATCAAAAATTAAGCAATCGATATCTGAGTCAACGTCGGTAAAACTGCTCGTAATTGATCAAAAGAAAGGCTTCCTTCCCGCAACAGGAGGGGATTGGGTCGCGTCACATCGACGATGCTTGAACTTACGCCTAAGAAGGGTTCCTCATTGGGCACACTAAACGCCAAAGACATCCCAAAGATAGCCTCAATTTCTGCAACGGTGTTTAAAGACTGTTCCCCTGAAATATTGGCGCTAGTCACGGCTAATGGCCCCACCCTTTTGAGTAATTCTAAGCAAAAAAAATGATTAGGCATGCGAACCGCTAGGGTGGATTGCCCGGCTGTTACTAAATCTGAAATGTGAGTTTGTTTTTCTAAAATTAGGGTCAAAGGGCCTGGCCAAAAAGCATCCCATAATCGATAGGCCGATTGAGGGACGTTTTGCACAAGGCTTAAACAGGTGTCGATAGAATCTACCAAGACAGGCAAAGCCTTATTTCGAGAACGTTTTTTCAAATCATACAATCGAGATATGGCCGTTTCATCGTAAAGAAAGGCTGCAATGCCATACACCGTGTCTGTGGGAATCGCAATTAAGCGTCCGCTTTCTAAGTTTTGAATACTATTTTGAAGATTCGCGATAGCCATAGACATCCAGTTTAACCCCATACAAAAACATGGTAAAGTAAGTTACTTACTTATGTATCCAGAACTCAATCAAAAAGTAGCCCTTATTACTGGCGCAACCCGAGGTTTCGGTCGGGCCATTGCGATTCGCCTTGCCCAGGAAGGGGTTCGAATTGTCATTAATTATCGCCGCAGCATGACCGAAGCACAAGAAGTATTGGATACCATCACCTCAATGGGTGGGACGGCCAAAGCTATTCGATGTGATATTGGAGACGAAGACAAAATTTATAAGATGTTTGACGATATTCAAGCTGCTTTTGGACGGCTGGATATACTTATTCCCAATGCCTCGTTTGGTATTCCTGGAAAACTTATGGACGCAAAATCCAAATATTGGGATGTCACCTTCGATTCTACGGCAAAATCCTTGCTTTTAATGGCTCAAAGAGCGGTTCCACTGATGAACCAGTGGGGGCGCATTGTTACCGTGACAAGCTATGGTGGGCAAAGGGTTCTAGATGCTTATGGTGTCGTCGGACCTGCCAAGGGAGCCGTTGAATCTTTAACCCGATCTTTGGCGGTAGAATTGGCCCCCATGAACATTATTGTCAATGGGGTTATGCCAGGATTAGCTGACACGAAATCATTTCGCGCGATTCCTGGTGCAGACCAAGCCTTAGCACGAATCGCACAAAAAACCCCCGCTGGCCGTGTTGTGTCATGTGAAGAAGTGGCCAATGTTGTCGCTTTTTTGTGTTCGAATCAAGCAAATATGATCGTCGGACAATTTATTATCATCGATGGTGGAGCCTTTATTGTTGGCTAAATACACACGGTTCCTAGGCATTGGCTTTTTTATGCTTTTGGGATGTCAAAAAGCCCCGATTGAGAGCTATATTATTCCCAAAGAAACCCCACCTGCCTTGCCTGCTATGATGGCTACGGCACCCTCTTCAAAACTTCGTTGGACTATACCCAAAGAATGGACTTCTCAACCTGCAACAGCCATGCGTCTTGCAAGCTTCTTGATCAACACACATTCCAGAGAAAAATGTGAGGTTTCAGTGGTCAGCTTATCGGGTGAAGCCGGTGGGATATTAGCAAATGTGAACCGCTGGAGAGGGCAACTTCAGCTCGACCCCGTGTCTGAATCAGCGCTCAACAACAGCCTGTCTCACCCAAAATTAGGGTCAAATATCTATACCACGACATGGCTTCATAATGAAACAAAGGCCATCCTTGTGGCTATTCTAAAAGTCCAAGATGAGACCTATTTTTTTAAACTGGTTGGAAATCTTAGTGATGTTAAAGATGCGACCCCCGCCTTTCACATGTTTCTAGCCTCAATCACATCTCGCCCATGACACTACCTATACGTTCCAAATTAATCAAAATAGCCGCTTCGCTCAATCTAACAGTGGCTTGTCTTATTGTTCTGATGATCTTGGTTTTTGCAGCCACACTGTCACAAATAAACCTCGGTATTTATTTTGCAAAAAAAACCTTCTTTCAGACTTTATGGGTCTATTGGGAACCGCAACCTCACATGAAGATACCTGTCTTTCCCGGAGGCCTTTTGGTAGGTTGGGTGTTGTTTGTCAATCTCATTGTGGCTCACGTTACACGGTTTAAATGGACGTTTCAAAAAACAGGTATCTGGCTCACACACGTTGGACTTATTCTGTTGATAGCAGGCAGTGGGTTGTCGAGCTATCTTGCCAAAGAAAGCCAAATGGCCATTCAAATTGGCGAAACAAAAAACTATACCACCAGCGCACAAGAGTTCGAATTGGCCATTATAAGCGAGGCTTCACCCACTACCCAACAGGTTATCAGCATTCCTCAATCCTCTATCAACTCACATGTTAAAATCACTCCACCGAGCCTCCCTTTCACACTTGTAATCAAAGATTTTTTTTCCAATTCCAAGCTCAGTATGAACAAAGAAGGATCAAGCATAGCTACCCAAGGCATTGGCCCTCAAATTGCAGTCGATGAATTACCGCTAGACAAACATGAAGGGGGAGTCAACACACGCACCGCTTATGTCGAAATTTTTGAAGGCACACACTCGAAGGGTATTTGGCTTCTTTCAACCGGGTTAGGGGCTCCACAAACCGTTGTTATTGGATCAAAAATCTATACCTTATGGCTCAGACCTAAGCGTGTGTATCTTCCTTACACCGTCACATTATTAAAATTTAGCCACGATGTATATCCAGGCACCACCATTCCTAAAAATTTCTCATCGCATGTGAGAGTGGTTAATCCTGTTCAAAAAGAAACCCGCGATTTCTTAATTTACATGAACAACCCCTTGCGTTATCAAGGACAAACATTTTATCAAGCTAGTTTTGGGGGAAACGATACGCTTTCTGTTTTACAAGTTGTGCAGAACCCGAGTTGGTTAGTCCCGTATATTTCTTGCAGCATGATCTTTTTAGGACTGCTTATTCATTTTATGACAATGGTCGTACAACGAACTCAAAGGAAACCCCATGCACACCCATAATCACAATGAAGAACACTTTACGGCTTCCGATAGGTTGCGAGATAGTGTTATCGGGCTTTCAGATGGGCTTACGGTTCCGTTTGCTTTAGCTGCGGGTCTTAGTGGGGTCGTCAATTCTAACCATATTATTATTATCGGAGGGATTGCAGAAATAGTTGCCGGATCTATCGCCATGGGATTAGGGGGCTATCTAGCTGGTAAAACTGACGTCAATCATTACCACTCTGAGCTCAAGCGAGAATATGATGAAATAGAAAGATTACCCGAAAAAGAAAAGCAAGAAGTGCGAGATGTTTTTGCTTCTTATGGGCTTTCAGAAAAAGCCCAAAATGAGATCACCGATGCCATTAGCCAAGACCCAGACAAGTGGGTTGATTTTATGATGAAATTTGAGCTTGGATTAGAAAAACCAGAACCTGGACGTGCACTAAAGAGTGCCCTCACTATTGCCTCTGCTTACATCATCGGTGGATTTATTCCACTTTCAGGTTACTTTTTCACCACACAGCCCATAGACGGACTGCGAATTTCAACAATGATTACCTTGATCTGTTTATTTCTATTTGGTTATCTTAAGAGTAAACTTGTTGGACAATCCCCCATTAAAGGTGCTTTTTCTGTTATGTTGATTGGTGCTATTGCTTCATTAAGTGCCTTTTTGATCGCCAAAGCCGTGAGTCATTAAATGAAAAAATACTGCGTTGGCTTAATAGCACTAGTGGTTTGTTCTCCCCTTTTTGCGGACATGCCCTTTAAACCCCCTCAGATGCCAACCGCAACTGAGCTCAGAGAACGGTATCCTACTATTGAAAAAATTGAGGCTATTATTGCCAATACCGATCAAGGCGAACCCTATTTTAGGGCTGGAATTGCCACTTTTTTTGAAGGCTCTATGACCAATATAAGACCTGTAGAATATTCTAAAGAAATCAAAAAAAAATACAATGAAAGGGCTATTGAATTACTTGAGAATGCCAATCGTATTACCCCCAACAACCCCTACATTTTAGGCATGCTCGGAAGTGCTTATGGGGTTGAAGTCACTTTTTCAAGCTTTCCAGGGCTTATTCATTGGGCTAACAAATGTCGAGCTATGATCAAGCGGGCCGTTGAAATTGCCCCTAATAACCCTGAAATACGCATGATTCGACTTCGATGTGATGTGCGATTTCCCTATCAATATTATGCTTCAGTCAAAAACGAAATTTTAGAAGATCACTCATTGATTCAAGCTTGGATTAATCAGTCAAAAGAAGAAGACCTGACTGAAAATCAAATGAATTATTTTATAGCCCTTCACAACGAACTTAATTATTGGGTAGGTTATTACTTTACATACGAAGTCAAAAATAAAGACCAGGCTAAGCCTTTTTTACTCACCGTGCAACCAGGCTCAATTGAATATAGACAAGCCCAGATTTTGTTATCCAAGGTGTCTTTATGACAAAAATGGGTGTCCTACTTGGCATCATTATGTGTACAACATTGGTAATAATGGGGCTATTTGTATGGTGGGGAACACGCCCCTCTCTTCCTAAAACTCTCTACCAAAAAGGATTGCTTCAACACTATCCTTACACGCCCACGCTTTCTTCCTCGCTCACGCTTATGACCTATAATATCGGCTATGCAGGGGGTCTGGATACGCTTCGAGGCACTCACCTTAAGGCCTCTGAGATACAAACAAATCTCGATCACATCGCACAGACCATTTTGGCCCATAATCCGGATGTCTTGTGCGTCCAAGAAATAGATCTTCATTCAAGACGTTCTCGTGGAATCGACGAAGTTGCGTATTTGGCAAAAGCCTGCCATTTTCCCTATGTTGCGATTGCTTATACCTGGGATTGCCGCTATATCCCTTTTCCCTATACTATTCGCATCACCCGCCATTTTGGACGGGTATTGGCAGGGCAAGCTGTTTTTTCCAAATATCCGATTCTGAGTCAAACCATTCTGCGATTTCCAAAACCCAAAAAAAAGTCTTGGCTTGTCAACATGTTCTATCTCGATAGAATCGCCCAAACGGTGTGCATTAAAGCCCCCAGCGATGAAACCTTTACAGTCTGTAATGTTCATCTTGAGGCCTGGGACAAGCAGGCCCGCCAAGAACAAGCTAAAGAAATTCTTTTTAGCCTTCAACCTCTGACAAACCCTACCGTCATTGCAGGTGATTTTAACGCCTTAAACCCTGTTGCAACCACCCAAGAAGGGTTTCCAGACGAACCTGGATATAGCTATAATAACGATGCCACGCTGTCACAATTTTTAGATACGCAAACACTCTCCTCAGCCCCTCGCATTCAAAGTCCAGAGGAAGAGATGGCATACTGGACCTTTCCAAGTGACGCCCCGACAAGGCGACTTGACCATATCTTTTACACCCACGACGCCCTCTATTTAAGACGGGCTTATCTTCTCAAAGACGCGACAGATGCCTCAGATCATCTGCCCTTAATAGGAGAATTTTCATGGCTTTAACGAAAGCAGAACTGAGGGTATCCCTTTTATCTCAAAGAGAGGCCCTCAGTCCAGACACCATTGCTTACGCTTCAAAAAAGGTGTGCCGCACACTCAGTGAACATCCGCATATTCAAAAAGCACAATCGATTGCCGCCTACCTGCCCTTCAAAAACGAACTTAACCCTTGGCATTTTATTCATGACTGCCTTCATCAGAAAAAAAACATATATATTCCGCGATATAACCCCGAAAACAACAGTTATAGTCTCGCTCAACTCACAGAAAAAACGGTCTTTGTCAAAGGAAAATATGGCATTCCAGAACCTGGACATAAGTCTCTTACTCTCTCTATGGAACAGGCTCTTACTGCCATTGAAGCCTGGGTTATCCCCGGTGTTGCATTTGATAAAACAGGGGCTCGTTTAGGTATGGGGAAAGGGTATTATGACCGATTCTTAAACAACAGTACCGGGCTTAAAATAGGTATTTGTTTTAGATTTCAATATCTTGAAAGTATCCCACAAGATGATTGGGATGTTAAAATGGACACCATATTTTCAGAATAACTAAGGGATTTTATGACTGTTTTAAGTGTTAATGTTAACAAGTTTGCACTCCTTCGAAACTCTAGGGGACAAAACACTCCCGATGTACTTTCGATAGCCAAGCGCTGTATTGACGCAGGCGTTATTGGCATTACGGTGCACCCCAGACCTGACGGACGACATATCCGAACTGAAGATGTTGCCCAGCTCTCACGCTATCTTCATTCTGCGCAAAAAGAATTTAATATCGAAGGATACCCCTCAGAGGCGTTTATCGATATGGTCTTGGCTCACAAGCCTACACAAGTTACCTTGGTGCCAGATCCACCTGAAGCACTCACCTCTTCTTTTGGATGGGACATTGCCCAACACCAACCGTTTTTAACTCAGGTCATCGCTCGGTTTAAACAGGCAGGCATTCGTACCGCTATTTTTGCAGATCCCACTTATTCAGATTGGATGCCTTTGTGCAGCATTCAAACCGATCGTGTTGAGCTTTTTACCCATTTTTATGCCCATCATTGTTCAGAAGGAAGAGAAAAGGCCATTGAACCCTTTATCAAGGCAGCACAAGCCATTACCCAACTAGGCATCGAATTGAACGCAGGACATGATTTAAACGCACTCAACTTGCCCTATTTTGTTGAGCAAATTCCTCAGATACGCGAAGTATCTATTGGTCACGCCCTGGTATGTGATGCACTTGATTTTGGACTTGAAAAAACGTTGCAACGCTACTTGGCAGTCCTGTCATGAAAAAGGTTGGGGTGACCGGAAGTACCGGATTTATTGGTCAGCGTTACTTTGAATCGAATCCAAATCAAGTCCAGCTGGTACCCCTTCCTTTGAGGGAAGGGCTTCAGTTACTTCCCTTAACGGGTCTAGATGCGCTTGTTCATCTTGCCGGGAAAGCCCATGTCACGGCTCACCCTCATGACCCTTCTTATTTTAAAATCAATACCGAACTCACGCTGAAACTTGCTCAAAAAGCCAAAGAAAAAAAGGTGCGTCATTTTATCTATATGAGTTCTGTAAAAGCAGAAAGTAACGATATTTATGGTCAAAGCAAAAGAAAAGCCGAAGAAGGCCTTCTAGAAATGGCCTCCCCGGAATTTAAAGTTGCCCTCATTCGCCCCCCTCTCGTATATGGTCCGAATGTCAAGGCCAATATGCTTTATTTAATGCGTCTGTGTCAACGGCCTATTCCCTTGCCTTTCAAAGGGATTCACAATGCTCGCAGTATGGTCTTTGTCGATACCCTTTTAAGCTTAGTAAGCACCATTATCGATCAAGAAGCCGAAGGCCTTTTTATCGCGGGAGACCCACATCCCCTTTCTACTGAATTTTTAGTCAAAGAAATTCGGAAAAATTTACACATGCCCGAGCGCCTCTTTTCGCTTCCATCGATCCTGACACACCTTATTAAACTTCTAAAACCTGGCCTTTATGACAGGCTATTTGGGTCTTATATCATCGACAATCAGCCTAGCAACCAGGCCTTGCATTTTACGCCCCCTTTTTCATCTGAACATGGCATCAAAGAAATGGTAGAATGGTTCAAGAAACTTTCATGAACATGTCCTTTAATCTCGATACATTTATCTCGGAAAAAATAACGCAAAGGCCTCAGAGCCTTTTGGCAGAAGATTTGTCTGTTTTTGACACCCCTATTCGGAAAGAAATTACAGGGAAATCGGTCTTGGTGATTGGGGCTGCAGGTACCATTGGAGCTTCTTTTGTAAGGGCTATTCTTACCTATGCACCTCAAAAACTCGTCGTCGTCGATATTAACGAAAACGGCCTCACAGAATTAGTAAGAGACTGCAGAAGCCGAGATACGCTAACGCTACCAAACGCCTTTAAATCTTACCCTATTAATTTTGGCGAACCTGTTTTTAAAAAAATATTCCTTGCTGAAGGACCCTTTGACATTGTCGCTAATTTTGCCGCTCACAAACATGTCCGAAGTGAAAAAGACATCTATTCTATAGAAGCCATGATTGAAAACAATGTGCTCAAAGCTAAGGGATTGCTTGATTTACTTCTAGAATATCCCCCCCAACATTTTTTCTGTGTCTCTACAGATAAAGCAGCAAATCCGGTCAATATTATGGGGGCTAGCAAAAAACTTATGGAAAATCTTATTCTTGCTTATTCAAAAAAACTACCCATTACCACCGCACGCTTTGCCAATGTTGCCTTTTCTAATGGCAGCCTACCCGCAGGATTTATTGAACGTGTGATGAAACGCCAACCCCTTTCTTGTCCATCGGATGTCCGACGATATTTTGTGTCTCCTGAAGAATCCGGACAACTGTGCTTAATGGCCTGTGTTCTAGGTAAGTCCGGTGAGATTTTTTTTCCAAAGCTTCAGGAAAAAGACTTGATCTATTTTTCCTCTATTGCTGAAAATTTTCTAGAAGCACTTGGACTCTCCCCTGAAGCATGTGATTCAGAAGAGGATGCCAAAAAAAAAGCAGCTTCCTTAACTAAAACTTCTCAAAAATATCCCTTGTATCTTTTTAAAAGTGATACCTCCGGAGAAAAATTATACGAAGAGTTTTACACACAAGATGAAAAAAAAGATCTCACCCGGTTTAAGGCTTTAGGGGTCATTCAAGACGCTGCTCACCCTAGCCTATCTGAACTCAATACTATGATCAAGAGCCTTGAAACTTGTTTTTCAAAACCTACTCAAAAATCCGACATCGTCGACTTGCTCAAACTGCTTCTTCCAAACTTTCAACATATTGAAACCGGTCTCAATTTAGACCAGAAAATGTAATGCCAATGTACCTATTTCTGAAACGTAGTCTTGATATCTTCATTTCTTTATCTGCCCTTGTTTTATTACTGCCATTTTTAGTTCCTATTGTGATAGTGTTGCGCCTCACTGGTGAGGGCTATGTTTTTTATAGGCAAAGACGCATAGGCCTGCACAATGTCTATTTTGATATCCTCAAATTCGCCACCATGCTCAAAGACAGTCCTAATATGGGGACGGGAAGCATCACATTGCGACAAGACCCTCGAATTACCCCTATGGGGACGTTTTTGCGCAAGACGAAGATTAATGAGCTTCCGCAAATTTTAAACGTCCTTAAAGGGGATATGAGCATCGTGGGGCCAAGGCCTTTAGTAGACAAAACCTTCAACGCCTATCCAGAGGCTATTCGAGACAAAGTTTATCAGTCCCGTCCGGGAATTACTGGCATTGGGTCGATTATTTTTCGAGACGAAGAATCGCTCATTTCAGCCTCTCCACTTGAACCCCATGCTTTTTATGCACAGATTATTGCTCCCTATAAAGGGGCCTTAGAAATGTGGTACTTAACCCATAAGTCGATGGGAGTGGATTTGAAAATTATTTTTCTGACTGCCTGGGCTATTCTATTTTCCAAAAATGAGTTAGTTTATCGCTGGTTCAAAGATCTGCCTCCGCGCTCTTTTTAGCGATGAATGCCGTCATTGTTTCCAAATTAGGAGAGATGGGGTGGCATCCCCCTACGGCTGACGGATTAAAACATAGCATGGAAGTGTTATTTAAGCATGCCCCACGGGTGCTTAGTAAACCCATTAAGGCCCTCGTTTTACCCCATGCGGGATACACCTACTCTGGACTCACTGCCGCGATGGGAATCACTCAAATCGACTCCAAAACAAGGTATTCAAAAATTCTGATATTGGGTCCAAGCCATTACGTTCCCTTGAAAAACAAAGGCCACATCACGTCTGCAAGGGCAATCCAAACCCCCTTAGGAGAAGCCCCCCTTGATACGGAGTCACTTGCTTTTTTAAAAAAAGCTCCTATTTTTGAGTCTATTGATGCCATTGATCAACAAGAGCATTGCATCCAAATCGAGGTTCCTTTTTTTCAGACGGTTTTGCCAGGCATCCCCATCTTACCGATTGTTCTCGGATCGCTTGACCGCGCAGCTGCACACGGCATTGCCGAGTTGCTCGAACCTTTTTTAGACGACACCACCCTACTCGTCATTAGTAGTGACTTTACCCATTACGGAGCTTCGTTTGGATATGTTCCTTTTTCTCACAATATCGAAGAAAACATTCGTTCTTTTGATGCTGAAGTCATAGCGCCTCTTTGCGACTTGAACGAGTCAAAGGTGTATAATGAATTTCGTCGAAGAGAACGCACTATTTGTGGTGAATCTGCTCTTAAAGTGATGGTGCCACTCCTTCGATCCAAGTGGCCTAGTCTGGAAGGAACATGCATTGACTATCGCATGTCTGGCCAACTTAATTCCGACTGGTCTTTTAGCGTCAGTTACGCAGCCCTTACATGGACATAGAACTCTCTTCTGAAGTTAAAACATGGTTACTTACCCAGGCCCGATCCTGCCTTGGTCATTATCTTTCTTTTGGAAAAATCCCCTCTCTTGACGGGCTGCCTACCGACCCTGTTCTACAAGAAAACCGTGGCGTATTTGTTACCCTCACACAGAGAAAAACCCACCAATTAAGAGGCTGTATCGGCACCCTTCAAACACAGGATCCTCTATGGAAATCTGTTATGCTCTATGTCATTTATGCCGCCCTAAATGACACTCGGTTTGTACCTGTAACCCCACCAGAACTCCCCCATCTGCGAATAGAAATTTCAGTCCTCTCCCCCTTTTTGCCTATCTCTTCTTATACCGATATTGTCCTAGGAAAGCATGGGATTTTATTTGAAAAGTCGGGAAAAAGGGCGGTATTCCTTCCTCATGTTCCCCTCGAACATGGCTGGACCCTTACAGAAACACTCGATCAACTGGCCCTAAAAGCAGGTCTGCATAAAGAGGCTTGGAAAGACCATTCTCAATTCAAAGTTTTTGAGAGTCTGTATTTTAGCGAAACGCTATGACCTCATCCTGCTCAAAACGCACTTTCCTATAAGCTGCTGAGTTAGACTACCCCAAATGGTGCTACATCCCTAATAACTGGCGGTAATTCGCCGAAAGTATGCCCAGATCGTAAGACTGGCACCGTAGACACCGAGGCTTGCTGTGCTTGAAGTTGCTCAAGATACTTAGGAATTTCTATCTTAAAGAATGCAATAGCAGCCGAAGATTCCTCCACTTTATCGCTGGTCAGATTTTCCAAATGACTCACAACCTCAGAATTCTCCATTAATCTAGGGTCCGCAGAACGAACCATATCTTGAATACTATGCCCCACTTGTTTGAGCAATACCTTTTTGGCATTCTCTCGGGGATTTACTGGATTCCCAAACACCGGATCTAACTCACGCCCTAAAGACACCACCACGGTTGGGACATCGCTGTATCGTTCGGTATGTGCGTTTTGCAATCCAATCCATAAAGGGTCTTCGGCATTTATTGGAATCCCGTTTGCAAAGTCAAATTCACCCCCTAATTGTACATAAGCTTCAGAAACAACCCCCGTTGAATCTAGTACAAACCAAGAATATCCACCCACACCCGTTTTACTAGGAATACGCACACCTGAATCAGTCACACTCGTCCCCTGGTTATAGGCCCCATTGTGACTTAATTGATCACGCAGGTCAGCTTGAAGTGAGGCAGAAATGTGGGGGCAAGTCCACATCGAGGTTATGATCCTTGCATAGGACTCTGGATCAGTCTCCATAGCACATCCCGATGTATATACTTCCATATAATGTTTGGCCTTTGCCAAGACCCCTGCCCTCTCTTCTTCGGTTCCTGTGAGCAACATTTGCTGCAAGTCTTTCCCCAAGAGCCCCTTAGAAATAAGTCGAAGCATTCTAGATTCATTATCCTGTGGATTTAAATTGAGCTCAGCCTGCTTACTCTTGCACGCACGTTTATAGGTATCAAAATCTTTCTTAGAGATACTCGGCTTTGCCATCTCCATTAATTGATCCAACAAATGGTATTTCACTGTTTGATATTCAAATTCAGATCCCATAATCGTTTTTTTGAAAGGTTTCTTCTGAATAACACCTAAAATAACCTCGGCAAACTTTCGCATGTTTTGAGTGATTTCAGGATTGTCTAGCACGGCTTCAACCTCACTCGAAAATTTAGAGACTGTTGTTGGCCCACATTCAAGCAGCGTTTGGAGGGATAGAAACAAACGGTATCCGCATGCGCTTTCCTCATCCAACTTAGGTGCGTAACTTTTCAAAAGACCCTCAATTAAACCCGCTTTATGTGCCTGATAGGCTTCTACTTTGTCTTTATCTTTTCGATTTCCTAATACCGATGCTCTACTTTCTTCGGTATCTTTCAATTCCCCTTCAAGTACCTGAGCATTCACCTTAACAGGATCTCTTTTTTCAGAATCAAAAGAATTAACAAAAGCGGTAAATATTGAAGCATGATCGGTATATTCAACCCCTCTAATTACAGCATAATCGATATTCAAACAAAACCCTGCAACGTTAGCCAAAGCACCATAATTGGTAGAAATCCCCGCAATATCATGAACTGTTTTATAGTGTCCTTCTTTCTCATCAATGCCTTGGCTAGGTCTTACATTATAGGCGTGTCCAAAAGGCACATCGCTATGCACGGGAGGCATGGCTAAACAAACGGAATCCACAACCGCATCTAAAGGGCTTAGACCTTTTTCCTTCATGTCTTCTTTTGAAAGGGGAGGAAACACAAAAACATGTTTCCCCGTTGCGTCTTTAAATATATGTCGACAATCTTGAGAAAGCCTTTTTAGCAGAAATGCAAAAGGCTTCGAGGTTGATTGCAAGGTAGCTCTATCATCGCCTTTCCCAGGAACAGAACGGCACATTTCTGTTACGATATCTCCCTCAGATTCTTTTGCTACCACAAGAACATTTGTGCGTTGATCGTTAATTCTAGCTTTCTCAATGTATCCCCTTGTTGTCATCCCTCTTTGTAAAATAGCTTCAACATCCTCATCGAGACTTCCTGAAAGTGTGAGGCGTGTATCTTTGCTTCCACTTTCAATAACCACAAGCTCTCGGCTATCGTTTTTTGTATCTAAATTGACTTGATCTAATTTCCAAACGATGCCATTAGTCATGGTAATGCTTAGTGCCAAAGCACCGATATAGGTAGCGGTTCGTCTACCATGAGTTTCTTCCTCTTTTGTTCTTGGTGCGGGGGGCAAAGAATCTGGTAAATCCAGGGACAATATTCTTGAAGCTCTCGAAGCGCTGCTTTCAACAGAAACAGACCTAGACGCTATAGGAGAAGACCATTCTGAACTTGATGGAGACCCAGAAGGTGTTTTTCTGAGCTTAGCTTTAGCGTCCATTAGAAGCTTAGAAGCCCCAGACACACGTTCATTGGCCTGTGACATATCCAGCCCTGAAGAAGCCCGAGAAGATAGCCCACTTTGAACAGGGCCAAACATAGCCGCCAGTTGCCTAACAGAAGGTTTTTGATCTTTTTGATCAGGGGGTAAAAATGGTAGATTTGCCATAACAACATCTCCCTCTCAGTCTAAATCTTCCCCTTATTTTGGTTGATTTAAACATAACTTGCATAAAAAAATGCGCCTAAGGAACCCATGCTGTTTCAATTATCGTATCAGGATCAAAAAAAATTTCAATTGGATTAAATTATAAAGCCTGCTTAAATTTTTATAAAAACTATGCTATAATTTTTTTTAAATCAAACTTCAATCTAAGAGAGCGAACCTCTATGAAACCAGTCACAGAAAACTATTTGAAACTTATATTCAACCTCCAGCAAAACCATCCAGGAGCAGTGAAGCCTCTGCTGATTTCTAAAAGCCTAGAAGTGACGCCTCCGGCTGTATCTGAAATGCTCAAAAAACTTGCTGATGAGCATTATATAGAATACATCCCTTATCACGGAGTCAAACTTACAAAAAAAGGGCTTATCCAGGGTCAAAACATGGTCAGACGGCACCGATTATGGGAACTTTATTTACACAAAATTCTAGGGTTTCCCTGGGACAAGGTGCACCAAGAAGCCGAATTATTAGAACATGCCTCTTCTGATGACGTCATCAATAAACTTGAAGAAGTGATGGGATTTCCCGAATATGACCCCCATGGAGACCCGATTCCTTCTAAAGAAGGCATTTTTCCAAAGGCGCTTGCAAGCCTGCCCCTGTCAAAGTGCAAGGTAAACGATAGTTTAAAGGTTGTTAGGGTCAGCGACTTTGACAATGAGTTTTTGCACTACATCGATACTTTGGGCATCCAACTGCAACAACACCTTGTTGTAGAAGATATTCGGTCCTTTGATCACTCGTTTTTAATTTCTATTGGATCTAGAAAAGAAACCATTAGTGAATTTACCGCACAGCATATTTTTGTGATTCGAGAAGGAAACTAAACCATGAAAAATCTTACCCTTAGCATTGTTTTTATAGGACTCATCTTTTGTTTCACATGCGCAGACACCATAGAGACCGATCGCCCTGACTTTACAGAAACATCCACACTCGTCCCCACAGGAAGCCTCCAACTAGAAAGTGGCTACACCTTTAGCGCCATTGAAGAGAGTCAAGAACACGCTTTCGGAGAGATCCTGCTTAGATTTGATACAAAAATTCCACACCTAGAGGGTCGAATAGGCCTTCCCTCTTTTCATAAAACTCAGGATTCAAACAACAGTGCAAGCAGCTTTGATGAAATATCGTTCGGAGTCAAATATGCATGGATAGAACCCCAAAACAACCTTTCATTTTGTACTATTTCTTCCATTAGTTTTCCTTTTGACAGAAACCCCGAGCCAGAAATTAAAGGCTGTCTTGGAATTGATTTCAACGATGACCTCAGGCTTAGCACCAATCTTAATCTCACAGCCATTTCAGAGCAGACCTTTTATTATCTCCAATCCGCGCTCAGTTTCTCCCTAGGAAAAACTTGGACAGAACACTGGGGAACCTATATTGAGTGGTACGGGACTCTCCCAGAAACACATTTGGGCCACATACAACATATCTTCAATGGGGGAGTTACCTATTTAATCAATCCAGACACCCAACTAGATCTCCGTTTGGGTACGGGATTCAGCAATAGAAACCCTGATTACTTTATTGGAATAGGTTTTTCAAACAGAATGAAGATGTTCTAAAAATATCTGCTCTCTGCGTTAAACCGACTTCGAGCCACACATACCCAATCGACACAGTCAAAAGCAAGCCCAACAAACTCATGTAATACATTGTCGGGTTTGACAACGGCATTGCGAAATTGATCATGAAAACCACTGATGCTCAAGGCAAGACGCGCGACCGCTTTTTCCAAGTCACCTTCTTCTTGAACTAAATACTCTTGCGCAACCGTATCCCAATGCTGCTTCGAATAGGCATGATGATCCATCCAAAAAATAACCCGTTGTGTATAGTGGTTCACCCAGACACCTTTACCGAAAAAGCCCCCATTTCAACCACTTGACCCGGTCTTATTTTGCATTTTTTCCTAAGCTCTACAACCCCATCTACTGTCACTTTACCCTCTCCTATCGCCTGCTTGGCGGCCCCTCCCGATTCCATAGCACCCGAAGCTTTGAGCAACTGACATAACTCGATATAATCTGTAGACAAGTCAAAAACCTGCATATATACTCTCCTTTACCAGCATTTTATCATTTATTACAAAAAGGATACCTTTTATGTTCAAAAAATCATTTTCTATTTCCCTACTATGCCTATTTGTACTTGGCACCACGGTTCCTGCGTTTGCAACATACTACGCCCCTAAATCGGGTTACACCACCACGACTCAAATTGTTGACTCAAAGCAACTTTTTGTCTACCACCAATTTTTAGAGACCGATTTTACGCTCTGGCTTTCCCTTCTATATAGAGCACAAGCCAACGAAAATTTTTCAAACTGGATAAAAACCGCTCAAATTTCGCCGCAAGGTCAGGTGCTGACAACCGATTTGATGATTGGAAAAAGGCTCTTTAGAGTAGGAGAAATTATTTCAATTGAAGACATTGTTGCCGAAACACCCCACAATTTTAAAGAATCTCAACTGATTGATCTGTTAGTAAAAGCAAAAATATTAAATGAAAAAGGATATATGGTCGATGTTTCAGGCAACCGCAACAACAGCTACGAGCCCATCGATTTTTCGAAAGTAGAACCTAAATTAGACACACTGATCCTTCCTATCGACAGCCCAAAATCCAATGGGGCTTTAACCCATGAACTATTCAACTTGCTCACAATCAAACACCGCGAGATAGAAGTCACTTCACAAGATACCACCCGTTATCAATCTCGTAATGACAACCTCTTTTCAGGGCTTTTTGAAAGTATTGGGGGCAACATACTCGCCGGTATTTTCTCACCTGACAAAACCAAGGTCACCCGATCTGAACTGGCCTATATTCCCAACACAAATATCCAAGATCTTTACCCTCTACCCGTCGGGTTTTCACCTTACTCAGGCTTTGGCAATAAACCTGGACTTTGGTGCATTAATGGAAATTCCTCACTCCTTACAACCCAAATAGAATCAGAAAACCATTCAGATGTTCAATTTATCGACGCCAAAATCAACCTCTCTTGGCTCATTCATCCCAGTGCTTACTATTCACCTCTTTTTGCCTTCACTCAAATTGAAGGCGAGTATGAAGAAATTAAAACCCGTACGGCTACAACGCGATATTTCAGTGTCACCCTCCCCTATCTCAGTGGCGGAATCATCCACAGAAATAATCGAACAAATTTTGGTTTCGGACTTGTCTATGCGCAAAGTACAGAAAGAAAAAATCTCGGCATGAAAGTTGCGATAGAAACCGATTATGCGTTCACACCTTGGTTTGGCATAACACTTAACGGAAATTACCTCTTCCAACCAAACTTTGGCAGCCAAAACATTTGGGATCAAGCAAAACTAGAAACAGCCCTAGTCTTTACGCCACTGGCACACCTATCCGCTTCGGCAGGCTATCAATGGCTCGCTTCTTCAACCGATACCAACACCGAGGGCTATATTTTTGGACTTAGGTATGAAGTACAACCCTAATGCAACAGATACTTCAGGAAATTTATGAGGAAATTCGGCCCCTTCTAGGGGAAGGAGAAGTAGCCTCCTATATTCCGCAACTGGCTCACATTTCACCTCAAAAATTTGGCATGGCCGTCATCACCATTGACGGAGACTGCTATAGCATAGGCGATGCCCAAGAACCCTTTTCAATTCAAAGCATCTCTAAACTTTTCACTCTCACTATGGCTATGCAAAACGACGATGGAAGCCTTTGGAAACGCACGGGTCGAGAACCCTCGGGAAATGCCTTCAATTCTCTGGTACAGTTAGAATATGAAAATGGCATTCCCAGAAACCCATTTATCAACGCAGGGGCCCTCGTTGTGACAGATCTAATCCTCACACAACTGGGCAATGCCAAACAAGCCGTATTGGACTTTATTTGCGCCTTAACGGACAATTTAAATATCTCATTCAACCTCGCCGTCGCCCAATCAGAGGCCTCTGTCGGTTTTCGAAACAAAGCACTTGCTTATTTTCTAAAAAGTTTCGGTAATATTTATAACAATGTCGAAAGCGTTTTAGACGCCTACTTTCATCATTGTTCTATTGAAATGAGCTGTCTCGATCTTGCCAAGGCAAGCCTCTATCTTGCGAACAAAGGGCTTTGTCCAACCACTCAACAAACGATTGTCACTACCAGACAAACCAAGTATCTCAACTCCCTACTCCTCACTTGCGGCACCTATGATGCCGTAGGTGATTTTGCCTACCGGGTGGGGCTTCCTGCAAAAAGCGGAGTAGGCGGCGGTATCTTAGCTGTCATGCCCAACAAGTTTGGCATCTGCGTTTGGTCACCCGGACTTAGCCCCGAGGGCAACTCAAAAGCAGGCACAATGGCTCTCGATTTATTTACGACTAAAACGGGGATTTCAATCTTTTAAGACTCACTCCATTCTACTTTTCCTAAATAATCTGACTTTCCAACATCTACCCCAGACGTTCTTAAAATGCTATAGGCTGTCGTTATATGGAAATAAAGATTGGGTAGCGCATACTGAAAAATAAAGGTCTTGGCATCTAAATAAAAACCAGGCTTATGAGGAAAAGATATTGTTTTAGATTCGCATCCTTCGAAGGCTTCCGGCTTTACTGTTTTAACAAAATCTAATGTTTTTTGAACCCGGATTTTAAGTTCATCTAAGTTTGCTTCCGTATCTTCAAATACAGGGGCCTGAATTTCGGTAAGTCTGGGAATAAACAATTTTGCACCATCACAAGCAATTTGAATCTGTCTGACCAAGGGAAATTGGTCTGGAATCAATCGTGTCTGCAGCAATACTTTTTCATCTATCTTCTTTGAAAGAGCAAAAACTTTCGCTTTTTCCAAAATACCCAGCAAGGCCTCCAATGAACGAATATAGGCAGGAATACTAATATCATAAACAGAAAAATTCACTGGCGTCTCTCCCTCAATAAAATTATACTATACCGAAAAAAACGGTAAAATCCAGTATAAGCTGGATTCTCAAAAATACAACCCCAAACCATTGCAAATTTATACAAATTTAGTACACTTCTTATCAGTACCTAGTTTTAGGCACTTACACTTTAGAGTTTATCGTGAGGATGTCACATGAAAAAGAACCCGTCTAAACAGATCGTTATTCTATCTGCAGTCATTATGAGCCTGTGTCTAAGTGGATATGCAAAAAATCCCAATACCAGTGTTCTTGCTTCCGTTGAAGGAGAAAATATCACACTTACCGACCTTCAAGATCGCATCAAAGCATTTCCTCCACAATATGCTTCTGAGCTAGAAAAAAAAGAAACAAAGGCCAAGATTTTAGACCAAATGATTGATGAAAAAATTCTTTTAGTCGCAGCAAAAAAGCAAGGTCTAAACAAGACAGATGAGTTCAAAAAACGCGTTCAAAATGCCCAAGACCAATTGCTTTTAAATGCTTATGTTCAAACAAGCATTGAAATAAGCCCTGTATCTGATGAAGAAGTAAAAGCCTATTTTACGAACAACCCGCAACAATTTCAGGAACTTGAAACAAGAAGTGCTCATCATATTTTAGTAAAAACAGAAGATGAAGCTAAAGAAATCACACAAAAAATCAAAGCTGGCGCCGATTTTGAAAAACTAGCCAAAGAGAAATCGACAGACCCTTCCGCAGCCTCTAATTTTGGTAATTTGGGCTCCATCAGCAAGGGTCAAATGGTTCCAGAATTTGAAAAAGCTGTCTTTTCCGCAAAAAAAGGAGATGCCCCCAGCATTGTTAAAACACAATTCGGATACCATGTGGTTCGCTTAGACGACATTAATGTACGTGCAAAACTAGAATTTGAAACCATCAAAGATCAAATCAAAGAATCTCTTTCCTCAGAAAAAAGACGTGCCACTTTAAGCAATACGCTAGAGGCTCTTAAAAAGAATTACCGCATAAAAAAAGATCTTAGCAAAATTTAAACCACCCAGAACCCCTCTGGACGGCATTTTGACTACACAAAAATGTCGCCCAGAGGGACAGGAGTCCTAGAATGTCCAAGAAACAAAATCTCACTGCGATACTCACAACCAACAAAGGGCCTATTCATCTCAGGCTTTTTTCAAAGGAAACCCCGCTTACCGTAGCCAATTTTGTTCATCTAGCACAAAAAGGCTTTTACAACGGACTTATTTTTCATCGCGTTATTCCCAATTTTATGATTCAAGGAGGGTGTCCAAAGGGTATTGGAAACGGAGATCCAGGTTACAAATTTGAGGATGAATTCAATCCAAAACTGCTTCACAATAAACCCGGCATTTTGTCCATGGCTAACTCAGGGCCAAACTCCAATGGAAGCCAGTTTTTTATTACCCATATCGAAACCCCATGGTTAGACGGAAAACACACTGTATTTGGCGAGGTCGTAAGTCAGGCCGACCAAGATATTGTTAACCAAATTGTGGCGACCGACACCATAATACGCGCAGATATTCAAGGTGATACACAATCACTTCTAAAAGAAAACGCAGAAACTCTTGCCGCTTGGAGCGATATCATGGCCGATTCACGTCGATAACGCCCTGTTTTAGGGATAAAAAACCTCAAAAAAAAACTATTGGAATTTTTACAAACTTTGAGTCATAATGGGGATAGAACAACTGCCAAGTTACCCCCCTTTCTTGACAGTTGTTCTGTCTATATCTAGCTCGGTGGAACCCACCATACTCTTCCCTGCTCTGCGCCACGCCTCATAAGTCCGTCTATTGTAGAGTGATCGCATAAGCCAACCAAAATACTATTCAATCTTTGACACACATCTATAAGCTCTCGATCCGAGGCTAGTCCTGTGTGATAAAATGCGCTTACATTGAGATGACAGTGCCTATCCGCTATGGACGATGCATTATCATCTACAATGATATACAAGTCTTGATTGGGGTTCAACACTATTTTACAATTAGTTTTCAGGTGGTCACAAAATTTTGGGTGTGAAAAACTCTTTTTAATCTCCCGACTTCTGAGCTCTTCATCATTCCTCGCCATTTCTGAACTGGACACATTAAAATCAAATGTAAAATTACTCACACGTGAAAATATACTATTGACAGCATGGTCTAGAATAGTTCTATCTGCATTGGTCCATATCCCCCACTTTATCGCTGGAATAGAGGCTCTAAGCCCCGTGATATAGGCCATCAGTGTTTCGAGGTGTGGCCTCAATACAGCCCGATATCCTCCTCCTTCACAAGGTACCGCATGCCACAGAGTGTGGTCTAAATCAAGAACCACAACAACGTTTTTACCAGAAAATAACTTATTAAGCTTCTCTATTTGATATTCAGAAAGTTCAACAGGGTCTAGCTTTGCTTTTTTGGGTTTTCCCCCTATATCGTCAACCTCTAAGGATCTTTTCACCCCGCCCCTAGCAGCAACGCTGAATCTAAAGTCCTCCAAAAATTTAACTACACATTCGACCCCCTTTCCCTTGTCGTAGCCAACCATCTTCTCTATTTCCTCAGCCAACTCAACAGCTTTCCAATTATTTGCAAAGTCCCCATTAGCAAACACAAAATTCAGTAAAGAGCAGTCATCAACAGTGATATGTAGTTTATTCCTATACCCACAGTCTAAAGCTGCAGTCGAATATGTCTGAGGTAATAATGTTATCCAATCAGAAGCTTCTTTTTGCAAAGAGGGCTCGATTTCACAAGTAAATATCGCTTCGCAAAAAGTATCAAACACACTCGATTCAGGAAAAATATCTAACTTATGTAATTCTTGAAACATCTCAAGACAACTCAAAATAATACCCGCTTTATCTATATCTTCATTTTCTTCTTTCTCCTGTAAACAGGTTAGCAGTAAGTCGTTTATTCCATTAAATCTTACCGCCACCACTTTATTAAATCGCATAGGGTATTATCAGACTTCCATGATCAGATATCTCAATATTTATAGATATGTCTGTTAAACACATATACCTTTATCGAAATAGGCCCTTAAAAAATTTCAGAATAGCTCTTAACCATCGCTGGCCCATTATTTTTTCTATTTCTGTAGCCTACTAAGGATTCTATTCAAAGGGTATACTGGTCGGTATGCCCTTACTCTCTGTTCAAAACCTCACCTGTACCCAAGGAGCAAAGACTCTCTTTGAAACCATTTCTTGTGCGATTGACGAAGGTGAGAAAGTCGCCTTAATCGGAATCAACGGAAGCGGTAAAAGCACCCTATTAAACCACATTGTTACGATGGCTTCTGAACGTCAAGCCCATATCATCACCCAACAAGGGCTTAAAATAACCTACTTACCTCAAATGCCTCTATTCAACCCAGAAGATACCATTCTCGATCATCTATTTAGTTCCGAGACCCCCACTTCCAATGTCATTAGAAACTATCATTGTTGTCTTGAGAAACCTCATAATGACACTGAGCTCACAGCCCTACTCTCTCAAATGGACCTTCATCAGGCCTGGGACTACGAGGCCCGTGTCAGCTCGGTTTTAAGCGAATTGCAGATTACAAATCTCACTCAAAAAATGAAAACCTTGTCGGGTGGCATGATCAAAAAAATTGGACTCGCCCAACTCTTTTTTGAAGAAACTGACCTCTTGATTATGGACGAACCCACGAACCATCTTGATATTGAAACGATTGCCTGGCTAGAAACCATGCTCAAGCGGATCAATACTACGCTTCTTATGGTGACTCACGACCGTTATTTTCTTGATAAAATTTGCACTAAAATTTTTGAAATTGACCAACAAACTCTTTTTACTTATCGGGGAAATTATCAATCGTTTCTCGAACAAAAAGCCGAACGGGTCTTGAGCCAACAAAAGGCAGAAGACAGTATTCAAGCTATCATGCGTGTCGAACTTGAATGGCTCAAACGAGGCCCTAAAGCCCGATCTACCAAGCAAAAGGCCCGAAAACAGCGCATCGAAGACATGCAGAATCGTGACACCCGCACAGAAGAAACACCTATCGAGCTAGGGGTTGCAGGTAGGCGGCTTGGAAAGAAAATTCTGGAACTCAAAAATGTCACAAAATCTTTTGATAATCGCATTCTAATCAACCAGTTCTCGTACACCTTCAAACACAATGAAAAAATAGGTATTTTAGGCCCCAATGGGGCGGGAAAAACCACATTATTCAACCTTGTCTCCGAGCGATTGCTCCCTGACAAAGGCGAAGTTGATATTGGGGTCAATACTGTTTGGGGCTATTTTGACCAACATAGTCAAGACCTTAATCCGGCACTCACTATCTACGAGCATATCCATCAAATTGGAACAGTCATTACCTTGCACGATGGAACTCAGATTTCTGCTACTAAATTATTAGAGCGTTTCTTATTTCCCTCTAGCGCCCTCAAAACTCAAATAGGCAAACTTTCAGGAGGAGAGAAACGACGACTTCACTTGGTAAGCATGCTTTTAACCAATCCTAATTTTTTGCTATTTGATGAACCTACAAACGATCTGGATATCACCACACTTTCCATTCTCGAAGATTTTCTTTTAACCTTTTCTGGTTGCGTTATGATCATTTCTCACGACCGTTATTTTATGGACAGAGTGGTCGATCAACTCCTTGTTTTTAATTCTAACGGAATCATTACCCATTTTGCAGGTACTTACTCAGATTACGCAGCTCTACAAAAAGAAAATGAAAAAACAGCCAAATCCAAAATTCCCGTCACAAAAACAGTGTCTCCACCCAGCACCGAAAAAAAAGGGCTCACCAATGCCGAGCAAAACGAATTCAAAAAACTTGAAGCTGATATTATAACGCTTGAAGAAGAAACAAAACGCCTTAACATGCTTTTTTCTAATATAAAAACCTCGACTCAAGAGTTTGAAAAAGCAGGAAAAGACTTAAAAGAAATCACCCAAAAACTCGACTCAAAAGTAGAAAGATGGGAGCATTTAGCCAGAGAATCCTGAGCAATACTGACTAAAATAGAATTTTATTTTTCTTTTTACAAAAATAGTGCCATATTTATATATCTGTGAACCGATTATCTATAACCTTAGTCTTACTCTTATTTCCAGGAATCATTGCAACAGCTATCAGCGATAAAACCGCTGTACATTCGAAATGGGATTCTTTTAGATTTGCGCTATATTCATTAGTACTAGGATTATTCACCTACAGCTTATTGAATACTTTCTATGTTGCAACAGCCTACCTCCTTTATGGTCATTTTCCGCAGGAAGCTCTTCAAATTTGGCAAGTACTCATAAAAGATAATATCAAGATAGATTTTAGCGAAATTGCACTTGCAACACTTTTAGCACCAGTGACTGCTACCCTAGCTACAGTTTTAACAAATAAAAAAACATTTCTAAAAATATCTCAATATTTTAAAATTAGTCAGAAATATGGTGATGAAAATTTATTTTCATATTTTTTAAACGCAAAGGAAATTGATTGGGTCAATGTGCGGGATATCGAAAACAATCTCACCTATCAAGGGCAAATAGAATCTTTTTCAGAAAATGATAAGATTCAAGAAATCACATTAAGAAATGTTTCTATCTACAGATATGAAGATTCACTATTTCTGAACAAAGCCCCACATGTTTACTTGCCCGTCTTCAAGGACGAAGTGCAACATGAGGGTTTGAAAAACCCGATACAGGCTATCGGGAACTGAAATGAAGTCATCGGTCCAGAACGGCGAAGCCGCCCCTGAAAGGGGTCGAAGATTC
>JAHFDB010000047.1:0-6651 GCA_023249195.1 bacterium
GAACGTTCAATCTATTGTTTCTCTCAGAGCTAAATATTTGTCCGGTGCTTGGGACGATATCGTTCAAACTTACCTCTTGGCTGCCTAATCCTTGTTACCCATTAAACTTTGGTGCACCCACCACCCGCAGAAGTCACCGCGGCAATGCGAGTCGCTACAGGGTGTGCCGAATCAAAAAATTTAGCTACGCTCCTAGGATCAAGGCCCACATGGTGGGAAACAACATGTTCTTTATAGCAGGTGCTCAGTTGTCCCATAAGTGCTTTATTTCGAGCATCATCACACCACGAATAGTCGCGGCCCAACCAAAGCTGCATATTAACAGTTGACACATCGCTGAATGGATCAAGAAACACCGAAATTCTTTTTGCATGTACCGATACCTCTTGATCGAAACCCTTGGATTTCAAAATATCGACTGGGGTCATCATTTTATTGTTTTGAGGAAGATCTATCTCTAAAGATTTACATAAAAAAACCAGTAAGCGATACCCCAATAAAAAACCATTCTCTGCGCACCAATGAATAGCCGTATTACCTTCGGAATTTGCCTGTTTTATAAATTGAATCAACCTGTCCTTGCCTAGTTTATGAAGTAAATCTAAGGTGTGACAAAGCATCTCATAATTTTTTTGACATACAATTTTTTGAAGAATATCCGGTTCTATAGACGCCATTACAGGAGGTTCCTGAGCAGTATGAAATTGCATTAAACTACAGGCTAAAAAAAACAGTGTTTGGGAATCGCCAGACACTGCTTCCGACTCTGCCGCACCTGGCACACTACGCAGACTGTTAAAATACGCCAAAAGATCTGGAGAAACGGTTGTAGCACTGGGCAAAGTTAGCCCAAGTCCCGATAAAAGAGGCCATGTTTCCCCTTTTATTGCCGCTGCATCCAGGTTATCTCGCCTCTCTGTAATCGTGAGAAGTAATCTGGCGATCATTGGAAGATTTAAATAAAGCGCCATCATCAAGGGATAGGAAACAACCTCTAACGGAGGGTTGCATAACTCACCAAGAACAGTTTGTGCCTCTTCAGTGCCTAAATGAATGTATAAAAAATCCCAAATAGACCTTACCATTACATAACTTTTTTCTCTAACTGCAATACTCAAAAAGGACTCTCCCGATGTATTACGCAAAGACAATACAGCCAATGTACAACGAGGATAAACACGAGATATCTGAGCATAGTGAGCCACAAGCAATTGGAGAGTCACTAATTTTTTATTTGCTTGAGCCAAGTGCAGAGGAGTCTCCCCGTTCTTATTTTGCCATGCATCCCAATGATGATATCCCCCATAGCGAAACATCATTATTAAGAATCCATCGTCTCCTAGACGAGCAACCGTATGAATCACACAATTCCCATTCTTGTCAGGAGAATTGAGAACCCTTTGCAGACATACCGCCTCAGGAGTTTGAAGACATGCACCCGTGCTCAAAACAAACATACGCACAGGGACATTGTGCTTTATACCACATTTAGTTCTCACCCCCTCTGGAGACATTGCTTTTTCCAAAGAAGGGTGAAAAAACACTACAGAAACGATTTTATCATCGGCAGAAAGGAATTCTATTAGGCCAGAATTTTTCAGTCTCAGCTTTTGGCCATTCACCTCCACAGTTGTCGGATATCGACACTGTTGGGCAACAGGGTTTAATGAAATGCCTCCAATGACTGTACCCTCAGCATTTAACTGAATAGCCACCTGCTCATTCAAAACAACCACATTTTCTCCATTTTCAAGCATCCATGATCGAGGAAATCCAAAACCTGAATCACTCACAATTTTAACTTTTGTATCATTCAGAATAAAAACCTTCCCGGCACAAGATCCCTCCTTTGTACAAAGCTTATCCATAGGCTCAAGGTCTAATGCTCTGCTGAATACTTTTGAAATATCCAGTCCAAGTTGAATAGCAAAGTTTAAAAAATGCGGATCAGCCGTAGCATCCACCAAAGAATCTAGGTTCATATGAACCACAATCAGCGGATGCAATTTTCGCACAATCGCTTTAAAAGCATCCTCCGAGCCAGTCCTCGCTATCAACATCTTCAAGAAAGTTTTTTGGTTCTCTAAAGAGGGATCAAGGGCCACTATCACTTTCTTTAAAACAGGTTCCCGTTTGTCTGAGGGTAACATCGTAATAAAGATATTAAAAAGATCGGTGTCTTGAATATGAACACAGGCCGACAAAACCAAATGAAAAAGATGTTCTAAAGACCTCGATCTCAACAATGTTTGGGTAACCTTGTCCGAATAGGGTTTCCCTTTAGTCGCTGGCAGCATCGTCGCCAATAGAAGAATCATGGCTTCAGGCTTACCCCCAACAGCTTCTTCAAGAACCAGTTTATCAAAAGCAAGACACATTTCTTCTTGGCTTAACACACTCAGAACCGACTTCGCAATCTCAGGAACCCATGTACACACGCCCATTAACCGAATATAAAAAGGAGTTCGAGCATCCCCAGACATGTCTTTTTGAGGCGCTTTGTCAAAAACCTCTGTACATATCTTAGGGTTTAAAGTGATTATTTTTGCTACATTCTGATAATGACCACACAAAAGATTTTCTTGGATACTTGCTACAGCACTCGTTAAATGGACAGGCACATCCGCCTGCGAAAAAAAGTCATAAACAGTACGATATTCTGGAGGAAGCTTCGCCTGTGTACTCACACTTTTAAAATCTACCCCAGCTGCAACAATTTTTGAAAACATATTCAGGTCCCAATCTTTAGTAGCAAAAATAATGTCTCTATCGTTATCGCTTTCGCATACAAAAAAAATTCATTTTTTACATATCATAAAGAACTCTTTCTTTGTTTTAGGGTATTTGATACCCTAAAGAGACTATGAGTTCACCCTTTTATTTACCTAAACTCGGCATTTTAGGCGGAGGCCAGCTTGGCCGCATGCTTGTGCAAGCGGCTATTCCGTTTGGACTTGACACCGCCGTTCTAGACCCTGACACAAACGCCCCATGTGCGGGGCTAACGCCCCAGTTTATTCAAGGTGATTTAATGAATTTTGAGACGGTGTACGCCTTCGGCAAAACGGTTGACATCCTTACTATCGAATTCGAACACATTAATACCGACGCGTTAGCCCAGCTAGAATCTGAAGGAACCTGCATCTATCCACAACCGCATGTCATCAAAACCATCCAAGATAAAGGCTTGCAAAAGCTATTTTACAAACACCATCATATTCCCACAGCACCTTTCAAACTTATTTCAGCACCTTCTGAACTCAAAAATTATCCTGAACTTTTTCCTGCTATTCAAAAAACACGCACCCATGGATATGACGGGAAAGGCGTATGTAGCCTTCCCAACATTAACTCTTTAGAAACCGCGTTCACAGGCCTCAGCGTTTTAGAAAAGCATATCGATATCCACAAAGAATTCGCCCTAAGCATCGCTCGAAATAAAAATGGAGACATAGCACTCTTTCCTGCAGTCGACTTACACTTTCATGCTCAAAATCATATTTTAGACACCCTATTCTGCCCCTCGGATTTAGATCCTAACGTGCTTCAAACAGCCCAGGATATTGCCACAACCCTTATCACAGAACTCAACCTGATCGGGCTGCTGGCCATCGAATTTTTTCTTTGCCAAGACGGCAGCGTCTTAGTCAACGAAATCGCCCCTCGCCCTCATAACAGCGGACACCATACCCTCGAAGGCACCAAAACATCGCAATTTAGTCAACTTATACGGGCTGTTCTGAACTTACCTCTAGGGGTTACGGACATCACAAAGCCTTCTGCTATGATCAACTTATTAGGTTCCGATCAGCACCCTCATTTTCTAGAAAAGTGCCTCAAAATACCCGAGGTTTATGTACACTTGTATGGCAAAAAACAGTCTAAGCCCCTCCGAAAAATGGGACATATTACGGTTTTAGCAAACACAAAACAAGACCTCCAAACCAAAATTGCCCACATAAAGGAATGGTTATGAACAACGCCAAAGTAGGGATTATTATGGGAAGCAAATCAGACCTCCCCATCATGAGAGAAGCCGCCGAGATATTGACCCACTTTCAAGTGCCGTTTGAACTCACAATTGTCTCTGCCCACCGCACCCCCAAACTGATGCTAGACTACGCAAGTTCAGCCTCAAAAAGGGGCCTCAAAGTTATCATTGCCGGTGCCGGCGGTGCGGCTCATTTGCCTGGGATGGTGGCCTCGATCACCCCTTTGCCAGTGATCGGAGTTCCGATTAAATCCTCCAACTCGATTGACGGGTGGGATTCCCTTCTTTCCATCGTTCAAATGCCTAACGGAGTTCCCGTTGCCACAGTCGCGGTAAACGGAGCCAAAAACGCAGGCATTTTAGCCGCACAAATTTTAGCCACTTCCGATTCCGCACTGTTAGAAAAACTTATCGACTACAAAGAAACCCTTCAAAAAGAAGTCGAGAAAAGCATTCAAGAACTTACCCCTCAATGAAAATTGCACTGATTATTACAGCCGCAGGTAAAGGCTTGCGATTTGGAAATCCAGAAGGAAAGATGCTTGTTCCTATTGAAGGAAAACCCATGCTTCTCAAAACCCTTTTAGCCTTTTCTTCTTTCAACTTCTGTGAAAGAGTCATCGCCACCTCCTCCCACGACAGAGAAAAAGTCGAGCAGCTTCTCGGCTCGCATGGCCTTTTACACGTTTCTTTGATTCCCGGTGGTGACACACGAAAGAAATCTGTCCAAAATGCCATTCAGCGCCTCGGCCCCTGCGACGCAGTGATGATTCACGATGGCGCAAGGCCCTATGTGTCGCCAGAGCTTATCCAGCGCCTCATAGACGCCCTTCAGGAAAGCCCTGCCGCTATTCCTATTATCCCGATATCTGACACCCTTAAACGGGTTAAAAACAAGTCCGTCCTCGAAACTGTCGACCGGTCCGATCTCTATTGTGTTCAAACTCCGCAGGCCTTCCACATAGACATTCTCAGAAAAGCCTATGCCCATTCACCTGACTTTGAAACAACCGATGAAGCCGGTCTTATCGAAAAATTAGGGGTCCAAGTTTCAACCGTCGAAGGTGACAGCAGAAACATCAAAATTACAGTGCCAGATGATATTCAAAAACCAAGGGCCTCACACCCATGACAACCCCTCAAACCCGAAGCATAAGATCCGTAATCAGCATTTGGATCGACACGTACGACGACATTTTTTCCGACTTTGATCCTCGTCCCTACTCTGAGCGCACCCTCTCGATCGACTTTCTTAATGAGGTGCGTCAAGCCAGTAAAGTCAAAAGTTCAGGCAAACTTGAACTGAAAATTCTCGTTCCGAAAGAGGTCAGAGACCCACAAAGCGAAGAAAAAGTCATCGGGCGACTCCTCGACTATTTTATACACCATCGCGATCAAAGCCAAATAGAAATTCGCGCAATGAAGCGTAAGGGCATTTTACTAACCCTTGCTGGAGAATCGCTCATTATCGGAGCCGCCTACTTATCGAAATTGCTGTCAGAAAACTTTTGGATTCATCTCTTGATTGTGATTTTTGAACCTGCAGGATGGTTTATGACCTGGGCTGGACTTGAAGATTTGATTTATGAAGTCAAAGAAAAGAAAGCAGAAGTCATGTTCTACGCTAAAATGTCCTCTTGCGAGATTCATTTCTGGTCCCTCTAAGACGTTTAATCTTCGATTCTTAGGACGGCTAAAAAGGCCTCTTTGGGCACCTCGATAGATCCAATGCTTTTCATTTTCTTTTTGCCTTCTTTTTGTTTTTCCAAAAGCTTACGCTTACGAGAAATATCGCCCCCATAACACTTAGCGGTTACATTTTTTCTCATAGCAGAAATAGACTCGCGACAAATAAATTTCCCCCCAATAGCACCCTGAATAACCACCTCGTACATCTGCCTTGGTATCAGTTCTTTGAGTTTTAAAGCCATTTTTCTCGCAATGCTGACTGATTTTCCGTCATGAGACACAAAAGAAAGCGCATCAACAGGCTCTCCGTTAATCAGCATATTCACCTTCACCAATTTGGAAGGTCGATACTCTTCAAACCAATAGTCCATGCTGGCGTAACCTCGGGTTCTCGATTTTAATTTATCAAAAAAATTGGTAATAAGTTCATTTAAAGGAATAGAAAGGGTAACCATTTGGCGTTCTGCATCTAGATATTCTGTTTTTTTATACTCACCTCGGTGTTCTTGGGAAAGCTCCATCACCGTCCCTATAAAAGAATTGGGAGTAATAATAGAGAGCCCCATGAAGGGCTCCTCCATAAGCTGAATATTAGGTACAGGAGGAAATTTACTGGGGTTTTCCAACATCATAACTTCGCCATCCGTTTTGGTAATGCGATAGGTAACGTTAGGGGCCGTAGCCACAATATCGATGTTATATTCACGTTCAAGTCGTTCTTGAATAATTTCCATATGCAAAAGCCCTAAAAAACCACATCGAAACCCAAAACCTAGAGCTTGGGAAGATTCTGTTTCAAAGTGCAACGATGAGTCATTGAGCTGTAATTTTTCAAGAGCCTCTTTGAGTTGAAGGTAATCATCCGTATCCACAGGATAAAACCCACAAAAGACCATCGGCTTAGATTCTTTGTACCCTTCCAGGGGCTCTTTAGCTGGATATTTAGCGTCTGTGACTGTGTCCCCTATTCG
>JAHFDB010000047.1:6661-11778 GCA_023249195.1 bacterium
AATAAGATACCCCACCTCCCCTGCGTTAATGCCTTCAGAGTGGGTCATTTTAGGTTTAAAAAAGCCCAGATCAAGCACATCAAACGTCTTGTCTGTCGACATCAATTTAAATTTCTGCCCCTTTCTCAGGGTGCCACTAAAAATTCGCACATAGATAATAACGCCTTTATATTCGTCAAAATGGGCGTCAAAAATCAATGCTTTGAGTGCCGGCTCTTCTAATACTTTGGGGGCAGGAACCTTGGCCACAATCGCCTCAAGAATCTCTTCTATTCCAATACCCATTTTAGCACTTGACAACACACAGTCCGAGGCCGGAATGCCGAGAACCTGTTCTATTTCTTGACTTACCTTGGGAATATCCGCAGAGGGAAGGTCTACCTTATTAATCACAGGAATAATTTCAAGATTGTGTTCTAAAGCCAAGTAAAAATTGGCCATAGTTTGAGCTTCGATGCCCTGGGTTGCATCCACCAACAACAAGGCCCCTTCACAAGCAGCAAGAGACCGAGAAACCTCATAACTAAAATCAACGTGGCCAGGTGTGTCAATTAAATTCAAAACATAGACATTCCCATCTTTTGCCTTATATTCTAAACGCACAGCCTGCATTTTAATGGTAATGCCGCGTTCCCGTTCTAGATCCATAGAATCTAGCAATTGGGCTTTCATATCACGGTCGGCCACGGTGCCTGTGAACTGCATCAAACGATCAGCCAAAGTTGATTTTCCGTGGTCAATATGGGCAATAATGCAAAAGTTTCGAATATGTTTCATATTATTTTATCGACTCTGAGACCACAAATATCTCTAGACTAATAATGCGCTTTTTACTTACTTCTTTGACTTTTATTTTGAGATTTTCAAACGCCACAAGCTCGCCTTTCGAAGGAAGTTTTCCCATTAAACTTAACACAAATCCCCCTATGGTGTCATAATCCTCTTCCATTGAAAATTCAATATTAAGTTTTTCACTTAAATCGTCAATATTCATGCGGGCATCGACAAGATAGTGATTTTTTGAAATTTCTGTAAATTCAGGGGCTTCATCCCCGTCATACTCATCTTGGATATCCCCAATAATTTCCTCAATAATATCTTCCATGGTCACAAGCCCCGAAAACCCGCCATACTCATCAACCACAACAGCCAAATGACATTTAGATTTTTTCATTTGATGCAATAAGTCTACAATATTTTGAGATTCAGGAATAAAAACAGGCTCACGCATATATTTTCTTACCACGGTAGCAGTTGAACCCACATTAAGCAGGTCTTTGGCAAACAAAATGCCCACCATGTTATCAAAATTATCTTCATAAACAGGAATTCTGGAATGTCCGTGTTCCTGCACCAGTGCAATCGCCTCAGAAACAGTGCTGCTGGAATCAATGCACGTAGCATCGGGTCTGGGAGTCATGATTTCTCGCACAATGGTTTCTGAAAATTCAAAAATACTGTGGATCATTTGTTTCTCTACAGTGTCGATAACCCCCTCTTCTTCCCCTACCTGAACCAGGGTTTTGATATCTTCCGTGGTCACCCCATTTTCAGCCCTTGCAGAAATGCCTAGACGCCTTGAAAGACCGTGAGTGATAAAATTCAACAAAGTCACAAAGGGACTCAATAAAATCAAAATATAGTGAATATACAGGGCTAAAATTAAGGCTGTTTTATGAGGGTTTCTAAGAGCGATCATTTTAGGAATAATCTCTCCAATAATTAAAATGCAAGCGGTAATCACAACCGTCACAGATGAAATTTCCAGAATAAAGTTAGGGTGCCCGATATGATTAAACAGGTTCAAAAAGAACGAGGTCGCCAGTGCCGAAGCCGCCACATTTCCAAAACTATTGCCTAGCAAAAGTGAGGTTAAAAGTTTTCTGGGGTTATCCAAAATGCTTTGTAAAAGGGCTGCATGCTTTACCTTTCTTTTGACTAGCCCTCGCAGTTTCAGTGAATTGACAGCGGTACAGGCCGTTTCTGCACAAGAAAAAAAAGCAATGAAAGTTAGAAAAAAAACAAACATAATAAACCGCGCAAGAGAAAAAAGTTCCAACCTTATAACAGCCTCCCGTCTAAAAATAAAATCAGTCTAGGCCCCAACACAATCACCCCTATTACCATAGCATTGAATGAGGCAATTAATACAGCGCCCGCAGCAATGTCTTTACTCAGCATCGCTCTAAATTTCTGCTTTTTTGTGACCAAATCAATCGATATTTCAATGGCCGTATTCAGCATTTCAGTCAATAGAACCAGGGTAATACTAAACAACACCATCGCCCACTCTGTGGCCTTGAGCTGACAAAAACACCCTATCACTATCATAATACACCCTGCTAACGTATGCATTCGCATGTGTTTTTGAGAGGAAAAAGCAAACCCAATGCCGCGAAAAGCCACTTTAAAACTTGAAAAAAATGTTTTTTTTAGCGGTCTTTTTCTCATGCTAAAAGATCCAATAACCTGTTTTGTTCTGCAAACATCACTTGTTTTTCTTCCTCTGTATAATCATGATATTCCAACAAATGCAAAATACCATGAATAAGCAAGGTTTTAACCTCAAAATCGAGGGAGTGCCCCCATTCGGCAGCATTCAAGGTGGCCTGATCTATCGAGATATAGACATCTCCCTCAATGGCCTGGGGGGTACCCAAGTTAAAACTAATAATATCTGTTTCATAGGTTCGATTTAAGTACGTGTGATTAAGCTTAACCAAACTAGGATTATCCACAAACGTAAATTCAAATGTTCCTGACTGAATCATCAACGCTTTCAGCACCCGTCTCACAAAGGGCGTTATCGCGAAAAACACCGGCACCGGCACTTCTTGGTTAATGCAAATCTTTGGGGGCATGGGTTCCGTGTTTCAAAATAGAGTCTAATTCTTCCTGATAATCAAGGCGACTGTGGTAAATGCCCTGAAAAACTTTCAGAAAAGTGGTTTTAATAGTTTCGATATCTTTGAGCGTAAGAGGACATTGATCAAGTTGTCCGTCACTGAGCTTTTCTGTAAAAATGCGATCTACTAAAGCTTCTATTTTACTATAACTGGGTTTTTCAAGTGAGCGAGAAGCCGCCTCAACAGAGTCGGCCAACATCACAATCCCAATTTCTTTCAAATGGGGTTTAGGTCCAGGATATCGAAATTCTTCTTTAATCGATTCTTGGTTTTTAATATCCTCAGTTTGAAGGGCTTGTGTATAAAAAAACGATACCATTGTTGTGCCGTGGTGTTCTAAAATAAACGACTTTAAAATTTCTGGAAGCTTATATTTCTCAGCCAATTCGACCCCTTCTTTGACGTGTGCTGAAATAATCATTTTACTCATTCTAGGCGCAAGACCTGTATGCGGGTTTTCTCCACTTTGATTTTCCGTAAAAAAACCTGGACGCTTCATTTTTCCAATGTCATGAAAATAAGCACCTACACGGGTTAAAATAGGATCCGCCTGAATCGACTCGGCAGCGGCTTCCCCCAAATTGGCCACCATTAAACTATGCTGATAAGTCCCCGGAGCCGAGGTCATCAGACGTTTTAATAAGGGGTGATTTAGATTAGACAATTCTAAAAGCGTTTGACGTGTTGAAAGTTTAAAAAGACTTTCAAAATAAGGTAAAATAGCCAAAGCCAACATGGACGAAAGCACCCCATTTAATAGGGCAACAACCACGTTAGAAACAAACCATTCCCAGGCATGAATATCTCGAATGAGGCCCAAGGAAATCACCAAACATACGTTCACCACCCCTACACTATAACCTGCCCAAATAAGCTCAGTTCTTGTGTATTTTTTATAGGTTAAAAAGGCAGCCGCACAATTAGACAAAAATAAAAAAATAAAAAGCCCAAAATCCATATTAAAAGAAATCGCTGTTAAAATGCAAATCACCGTTCCACACAGCAAAGCCAAGCTGGGTGTCACCAAAAAGGACAACAACATACTGGCCATGGGAATAGGAATAAGAAACCGAATATCCACAGCATTATGTAGAGGTGAGAGATGCCTCAATACCTCTTCAAAAATCAAAGTCAAAACAATGATCGTATAAAGCAACACATAATATTTTAGATAATGATGATAGTAAGAATTGAAATAGAATAGAAACCGTTCGATGAGTAAAAACAAAAACAAGGTGATCAAAAAAATGCCTGTAAATTTGATAAAGTCTGTTTTAACCCCATAAATATTCAACGCCTGAAGCGCATCTAAGTGTACTTGCCTCACCATTTCACCCTTGTAGATAATCGGCTCGCCCTCTTTGAGGATTGTAGTAAAAGATTTTATCTCATGTGAAGACTGATCCATGCGGGCCTTTGTTTTATCTTCACTGTAAACTAAATTAGGCTTCAAATACGTCAAAATAAAAACCATGACGATGTCTTTTTGAGAAGAAGACATCTCAAGCGAAGGGCTTACTTGATCATAGAGCGTCAAAAGCTTCTGGGCAGAGGCGTCTTGAATGCCTTCTTGGAGCATCATTTGGGCCGATTTCACCGTTAAATATTCCATCATATTTAGCGATTTAGCATCAAGGTTCAAAAACAGAGCACTGTGCGGACCTGAAATAAAACCCAAGGCTTCAGGCAAAGCCATGTTAGGGTTCTTCTTCTTTTCTTCCCTAAAGTCTCGAATAAGGCCATAGGCGTGACTGATATCGGATATACTCGCCTGGGTAGTGTCCTCGTCAACAGTATATATTTTTTCTAATTTAGCTTGTTTTTGAGATCGAAGGGTCAGGGTTTTAAGTTTGTCATTCTTAGATTCAAACTCGATAGACCTTGGAGAAACAATGGTTCTAGGGGCAGGAAAACCTTCTCTGAGTCGCACATTCGAAGGAAGATAGGGAGTAAATACCAAATAGGCAACAAAAAGCACACCACAGAAGGCCAAAACCATGTGATATAGCTTAGAGGTAGTGAGTTTAGTCAACATGAATCCAGTGTGCATCGGTAAATCGCCTAAACCAGGTCATTTGTCTTTTTGCAAATTGCCGGGTTCTTAACTTAATAAAGTGTATGATTTGTTCTCGACGGAGACTACCATTGAGGTAAGCCACGCTCTCTTTATATCCTAAAGCTTCTAGGGACTGTGCTTTAGGGTCAAGGCCC
>JAHFDB010000048.1 GCA_023249195.1 bacterium
AGTTCAAATCTTATGCCATTAGACAAAAATTGCTTCGTTATGCTTCCCCTAAAGTTATTTTTATGCATTGTTTACCCGCACATAGAGGCCACGAGGTTGATCACGACGTGATGGAAAGCCCTCACAGTGTTGTGTTTGATCAGGCCGAAAATAGATTGCACGCTCAGAAAGCCATATTGATAAACTGTTTTTCACAATAAAAAGGAGATTTTACCTATGTCAAAACCCAAAGTTATTCTTGCCTATTCCGGAGGACTCGACACCTCGGTTATGATTCCTTGGTTAAAAGAGCACTATCACTGTGATGTTGTGGCCATGTGCGCAGATTTGGGCCAACAAGATGAACTCTCTGGCTTAGAAGAAAAAGCCCTTAAAACAGGTGCTGTTAAGCTCTATGTTGAAGACTTGCGCGAAACATTTGTCACAGACTACATCTTCCCTACCCTGCGTGCCGGCGCCATTTATGAACGCAAATATTTATTAGGAACTAGTTTTGCTCGTCCTATCATTGCCAAGCGTCAAGTCGAAATTGCGGCGAAAGAAGAGGCTACCATGGTTGCCCACGGAGCTACAGGAAAAGGCAACGATCAGGTTCGTTTTGAGCTTACCTATATGGCTTTAAATCCAGATCTTAAAATCATTGCACCTTGGAAAGATCCCCAATGGGACCTTCATTCACGCGAAGCGTGTCTCGATTACGCGGCTCACCATAAAATTCCTGTTAGCCAAAGTAAAAAACGTATTTATTCTGAAGACCGAAATATTTGGCATATTAGTCACGAAGGGGGTGCCTTGGAAGACATCGGACGTGAAGCCCCTGAAGATGTCTACACATTGAGTAAACCTCTTGAAAAAGCTTCTGATAAACCCGAATATGTTGATATTCAATTTGAACAAGGGGTTCCAATCAAGGTAAACAATCAAACGTTAGACCCTATTACGTTACTTGAAGCCCTTAATCAAATTGGAGCGGAACATGCCATTGGCCAATTAGACCTCATTGAAAACCGTTTGGTGGGCATTAAATCTCGCGGTGTTTATGAAACGCCAGGAGGCGCTATTTTAGTCGAAGCTATCCGCCGTTTGGAACAAATTGTTCTAGACCGAGATAGCCTCAGAGAAAAAGACAGGTTGGCCATCACTTATGCAGATCTTGTATATGACGGAAGATGGTTTACACCGTTACGAGAATCGCTGGATTCATTTTTTACAACCCTCCATCGACATACCACGGGAAGTGTTCGGCTTAAACTATATAAGGGAAATATTATTCCCGCCGGAGTATCTTCACCCTACTCGGCCTATATTCAAGATCTGGCTTCTTTTACAGATACCGATTTTTATGATCAGAAAGACGCAACAGGGTTTATTCGTATTTATGGACTACCCACTAAGGTTAACGGCCTTATTCGCCGGCAAGGAGCCTCTTCATGACCGAAAAACTCTGGGGTGGCCGATTCAAAAAGCCCTTTGATGAAGATGCCAAAACCCTAAGCTTCTCATTGCATATCGACAAGCGACTTTATTCCTATGATTTGCGCACCAACTCGGCTTATGCGCATGCACTGTGTGAAGCAGGCATTCTCACTCAAGCCGAGTATGCACGTTTAAAACAGTGTCTCAGCGATCTTCATACCCGTTTTGAACATGAAGGAGATTCTATTTTTTTAAACGATGAGGACATTCACAGTTGTATTGAGCGCTTGGTCACTGCCGAATTGGGTGATTTAGGAAAAAAACTGCATACAGGAAAATCGCGCAACGACCAAGTGATTACCGATGTGCGACTTTATCTTAAAGAAGTGGTTATTGAAACCCAAAATAAACTTCAAACCCTTCTCAAAACCCTTTATAAACTCGCAGAAGATCACCAAAGCACCTTATTTCCCGGTTTTACCCACTTTCAAACGGCACAGCCCATATTGTTGGCTCATCACTTTCTGGCCTATTTTGAGCAGTTTAAACGTGATCTGGAGCGATTTCAGGAAAATGTGAAGCGGGTGGATGTCCTTCCCCTTGGATCTGGAGCACTTTCGGGAAACAGTTACCCTATTGATCGATACTTGATTGCCCAAGAACTTGGCTTTTCTGCTCTTTCACAAAATAGTATGGATGCCGTTTCAGACCGCGATTTTATGATTGAATTTTGTACCAATGCATCACTCACCATGCTTCACCTCAGTCGGTTTTGTGAAGAACTTGTTTTATGGAGCTCGCCATTAATAGGCTTTATTGAAATAAGCGATGCTTTCACTACGGGAAGTTCACTGATGCCACAAAAAAAGAATCCGGATATCGCCGAGCTTATCCGTGGTAAAACAGGGGCCATGCTTGGCCATGTCGTAGGGCTTAGTCAATTAATCAAAGCCCTTCCCCTTACCTACAACCGCGACCTTCAAGAAGACAAGGCCATGCTTTTTGAATCGGCAGATACCCTTCTTTTATGTCTCACATGTTTCGAAAAAATGATTAAAGAGGTTACCTTCCAAAAAGAAGCTATTCAAAATGCGCTCAAAAAGGGGTATATTCTAGCCACTGATTTTGCAGATTACCTGGTTAAAAAAAGCATTCCCTTCCGTGAGTCCCATGACATTACTGGAAAAGTTGTTTTATACGCCATCGAACAAAACAAACAACTTGAAGAACTGACATTGCCTGAATTTCAGGCTATCAGCCCTGTTATTCAAGAAGATGTTTTTGAGGTATTCAACCTCATGGATGCTGTTAATCGCAAAAACAGTATTGGCGGCACCGCAAAAAACCAAATACACGCACAACTTAACCGTATTAAGGAGTCTTTCAAATGGTAGAACGTACATTTGTCTTTATTAAACCAGATGGCATGCAAAAACGAATTGCAGGTCGTATAGTCTCTCGCTATGAAGAAAAAGGGCTCGAATTAGTCGCTATCCAAAAACTTCACATTACCAGAGCCATGGCTGAACAGCACTATGCTGAGCACAAAGGAAAGCCGTTTTTTGAAGGCATTATTGCTGCCATTACCTCGGCCCCGGTTGTTGCCATGATTTGGGAGGCCCCCGACGTTGTTGCTATCGTACGGCTCATGAACGGTGCCACCAACGGAGCCCTTGCTGAACCGGGTACTATCCGAGGGGATTTCGCTGCAAATTTTACGGACAATGTCGTGCATGCCTCTGATAGTCCAGCAAGTGCCAAAAGAGAAATAGGTATTTTTTTTCCTAATTTTTAAAGAAAGGCCCACATTCTATCTGGGATCTCTACAAAGCCAGAGGGTCCATTTTTTATAGGCTGTGGGATGGGAGTGAAATATTAATATACCAGAAAATACCATAATAATACTGAGCATCTGTCCCATTGTTAAAAATCCGTAGAAAAACCCTAATTGGGAATCGGGTTGTCTGAGGCACTCGATTCCTATTCGAATTACCCCATATACGCCCATAAACACTGCTAAAATCTGACCTTCTTTTTTGTTTTTGGATCGAGAAAAAAGCCATAAAATAATAAATAGAACGAATCCTTCTAGACCTGCTTCGTAAAGCTGAGAGGGATGCCTGGGTAAAGGTCCGCCCATTGGAAAAACCATTCCCCAAGATACGGTCGTTACCCGTCCGTATAATTCCCCATTAATAAAATTGGTGATGCGCCCTAAAAATAAAGCTAAAGGAGAAGCCAAAGCCACCTGATCTAAAACCCCTAAAACAGGTTTTCGGGTGCGTTTGCAGAATAAAATAATGGCGAACAAGCACCCCAAAGCTCCCCCATGAAACGACATTCCTCCATGCCAAACTGCAAAAACCTCACTTCCATGCTTTGCATAGTACGCTAAATCATAAAATAAGATATAGCCAAGGCGCCCTCCAAACAACACCCCTACCACTAAGTAGGAAAGAAAATCCCATATATCGTCATGGGTAAAGCCATATTGTTGGATTAAGGTTTTGCGAATAGAACCAACTCCGAGTAAAATACCTGCAATATAGGCGAGGGCATACCATCTGAGTTCAAAAGGGCCGAGCTTCAAAAATACGGGATCAATTTTGGGGTAAGTGAGCATCTTCTTATAGAATAATAGGTTATAATAAAATGACAATGGCTATTTTAAAAAAATCAAAGAGAACGGCTCAAACCGTATTGATTCAAGATGTCACTCAAAACGAGGCTACTGGGGAGCCTATTGAAAATATTACAAAAACAGCCCCTTCTCAAAAACCGATGAGAGGTACAAAAAAACAACACAAACGTCTTATTCTTGAACCCTTGAAGGCTATTACCCAGCACTATGAAGAACTCCCTACCCTAGAGCACATTGAGGCTGCTCCTTTTGAAGGAGAGGTTCCTGCAGAATTCTATCATGAAAGAATACATACACCCACTTTCGACAAAGAAAGCCTTGATCGACAAATAAAAGAATACCAAAAAAAAGCCCATAATGAGCTTGAAAAAGAATTGGAAGCCATCAAGGACGATTATTTCCAGCAACTTGAACAAGAACGTAATCGGGTTTTAGATGAAGCCTATGAACAAGGCTTTCAACAAGGAACTTCCGAAGGAAAACAAAGCTTAGAACAGTATACCCAAGACTTTTTTGATGCTATGAATGCGATAAAAGCCGAAAAAAAGGATGCCTTAATAGAATCGAAACCAGAAATTCTGACATTGGCGCTACACATTGCCGAAAAAATTACCAAGGACCACCTTTCTGATAATCCAGACTCGTTTCAAAAAATTGTAGACGAAGCCATTTCAAAAATTACGGATAAAGACAAGGTTATTATTAGAGTCAATCCTTATGATGTTGCTACTGTGCGAAAAAATAAGGATGCAATTTTAGAGCGCATCAATGACATTAAAATTCTGGAAATTCATGATGACACTAAAATTGAACAGGGTGGATGCCTTATTGAAACTAAAATGGGATATGTCGACGCTACCCTTTCTATCAAACTTGAGGCCCTTAAAAAAGCCCTCTTTTTAACTTTGGAAGATGAAGAAGCCGGTCTATGATTTTTCTGCCAAGATATCTTTCTGCTATTGATAAAACAGACATTCTGCAAGTTGTTGGAAAAGTCACCCAAGTAGTGGGCTTGGTTGTAGAGGCCCAAGTTCAAGGCGTGTCTATTGGCGAAATTTGTAAAATTATGATGGATGAGGCCCCTATTTTAGCCGAGGTTGTTGGCTTCAAAGAGGACAAAGTACTCCTGATGCCTCTGGGTGTCATGAGTGGCATTAAACCTGGAAGTAAAATTTATGCTACAGGACATCCCATTCAAGTCAAAGTGGGTTCTAAGCTTCTCGGTCGTGTACTCGATGGTTTAGGGAACCCCATGGATAGAAAAGGAGAAATTGAGTACGAGACTATTTATCCCACCGATCAAGATCCTCCAGACCCTATCCAGCGCCCCCGTATCACAGAGGTGCTTAAGGCAGGGGTTAAGGCCATTGACGGACTTCTCACACTTGGGAAAGGTCAAAGAATTGGTATTTTTGCAGGCTCTGGAGTAGGAAAAAGCACCCTCATGGGAATGCTTGCACGGAACTGTGAGGCTGACGTCAACGTCATTAGTTTGGTCGGTGAAAGAGGTCGAGAAGTCAAGGATTTTATTGAAGAATCTTTGGGAGAAGAAGGACTCAAAAAATCAGTTGTCATCTGTGCTACCTCGGATAACCCCCCAGTTATTCGATTAAAAGGTGCGATGGTGGGTACTGCCATTGCGGAATATTTTAGAGACCAGGGCAAACAAGTATTGTTTATGATGGATTCGGTCACCCGTTTTTCGATGGCCCAACGTGAAATTGGCCTGGCCACAGGGGAACCTCCCACTACGAAGGGATATACCCCCTCTGTTTTTGCCATGCTTCCTCGCTTAATGGAAAGAGCAGGGACCTCAGCTAAGGGTTCGATTACGGCTATTTACACGGTCTTAGTTGATGGGGGTGATATGGATGAACCTATCGCAGATGCTGCCAGAGGGATTTTAGATGGGCACATGATCTTGTCACGGGATCTTGCCGCCAAAAATCACTATCCCTGTATTGACATCTCAAATAGCGTCAGCCGACTTTTCTCCTCGATCTGTTCAAAAGAGCATAAAATTGCAGCCGGAAAATTACGAGAGGTATTGGCCCGTTACAACGAAGCTGAGGACTTAATCAATATTGGAGCTTATGTTAAAGGCAGTAACCCAAAAATAGACTATGCTGTTAGTAAAATTGATGCTGTTAACGCCTTTTTAAGACAGTCTACCGACGAAAACATTCCCTTTGATGAATCGGTTAGAAATCTCATTAAAATGTTTGCAAATTAAGTGTTTCAATGAGCAAACCTAAAAAAAGCAAGCGATTCAGGTATAACCTGGAATCTCTCTTAAAGGTCCGCCATATTCGAGAGAAACAAGAACAAGACAAATTTAGTGAATTATCACGCATTCTCGAAGAAGAACAAAGAAAAGAAGAAGAACTCAACACTAAGATAGAAGAAAAATATCTAGAACTCAGAGAGAGAATGTCGGGGGTCATGACGAATCTCAATGAAATTATTTCAAGAAAATTTCATCTTGATACGCTCAAAGAAAAATTAATTGCCCAAGTCGAGGTTGTCAAGCAAGCCGTGACAAAAAAAGAAGAACAACGCCTCAATTTAGTCCGCGCCTCAATGGAAAAAAAAATTATTGAAAAAGACCGCGAAAAGAAGAAAATGGCCTGGAAAAAACTGATGGACAAAGAAGACAGTAAATTTTTGGATGATATTGCGACCATTGGGTACGAAATGAAACGCAGAAAAAAAAATGAAGAATAAAACAATTGTTTTAATCGTGCTCATAGTCATCGGTGTGTGTCCTGTCTTGTGCACAGAAACAAAAGAACTTTCCCCCTTTGACCATATTGCAAAAGATGCAAAAGAAGCCTATCAATATGATTTTTCTGATTACGGGGGCTATCTCACTTCACCGCTTAGATGGGATGTCGAGCAATGGAAAACAGCGGGTGCCGTTGTGGGCATTACGGGTGCCCTCATGCTTATTGATAAACCCCTCTTTTTCAGCGTAGATTCTAAAAATTTACATGGTGTGAACAATGCACTCAATGTCTTTTTTGAAATGGGAAATTGGAAAAATATTATTATGTATATGCCCACACTCTATCTTACAAGCCTTGTGATTAAAGATGAGCGATTAAGGCGCAGCACCTTATTGGCATGGCATAGTTTTGGGGCAGAAATTCTGGTTACGCAAGGACTCAAGGGTGCACTTAATAGAACACTGAACCGAAATGAAGCTACCTCGGATCCCTTTGAGTATAAAAGCCCTGATTTTTCTCTTCCTAGCCAAGGTGTTTTACCCTCTGGGCATGCCTCCACGGTATGGGCCATTATGACTGTCTATGCTGATGAATATCAAAACGATGGCATTCTTCCTTATTTGATTTATGGAACAGCCACCTTAAGTAGCTTGTCCCTTATTCCGACCCAAAGCCATTGGGCATCTGATATTTTCTTAGGAGCGGCCATTGGTTATTACACAGGGAAAACAGCCCGATACTATGAAGAAAAACACAGGACCTGTCAGACAGGTGTTACCCTTCAGCCTGCCATGCTGCCCACCGGACCAGGAGTGTCTCTAACTGCGAGCTTTTAGGCTGTAAGACTCGTAGGTTTCTGAAGGCCGAGAGCCTTTCACCATTTCCCACCAACTCCAAATAAAGAACCAAAAAGTCTTCCATTTTCCCCCTTTTTCAAAACGCCGAAACGAGGTTCCTACACAAATTCCCGGGGCCAGTATCAAGGGTCCTATTTTTTTTAAGCGTTTTCCCAATTCAATATCTGGACTCATCCACTTATATTGCGTATCGTATCCACCGACCTGATCATAGGCACTTTTTTTAATGACAAAATTAAATCCCGCCGTATTGTGAAACCGCCAGACATAGCGAGATACGATGATCAATCCCGTATATACCACATAGTTAAAACAATTTAAAAATCGAGTGGCATCATACGTTATAGAGGTTCCATAAACAGCCACAGATTGCGGATGCTTATAAAATGTAGCCATTATTCTTTCAAGCCAATCAGCAGGATATCGTGTATCGGCATCACAAAAGGTAATCAATTCCCCAGAGGCTTCTTTAGCCCCACAAGCAACCGCATGAACATACCCTGAATTTACCTCTAGATATACTTTGTCGGTAAATTGTTTTGCAATAGCACCTGTCTCGTCACTGCTGTTATTGTCAACAACAATAAGTTCTATATGGGGATAGGTTTGATTTAATAAACTGTGTAAAGAAACGGCTAAATTTTTAGACTCATTATAAGCAGGAACAATAATAGATATTTTCATAGCCCTCTCCTCTTAGAATAACCTAACCCTATCATACCAGATTTGTAAAAGAATCCAGATTCACTTACTATGACTAATAGTTATGAAAGTGACAAAAGAACTAGGTCTTTTTATTATGGTTTTAGGCCTTCTTTGGGGTGGTTATGCACTGTATCATCCGCTTTATCAAGCAGAAGGGAAAATAATCGTTTTTCCTAACACTCCAACACAGGTTGTCACCCGTGAGCACATTAACACCTATCTCAATCTTATGAGAACTAAGCCTGTGCTTATCGGAACTATCTATTTTTTACAGCTCAAACAAGGGCATGTTCCGATGAAAGTCGAAGCACTCAGCTCTAAACTTCAGATCAAGGCCCTTCGAAAAACAGATGTTATTCAAATTAGGTACACAAACAAAGATCCTAAACTTGCAGCAGATGTGGTGAATATGGTTATGAAATCGTTTATCCATGAAGTTCATAAAATAAAAATTAGTGGAACTCCGGAACATTTCCAGGTCTATACACTAAAACTCGCCGAACAAAAAACAAGCCTCCTTCATGCTCAATCCGTGTTGGGATATTTTAAAGCCCACGAAAAAAATCAAGAACTTGATCGTAAAACCTCTAAAATAATTGACCAATTGGCTGAATTTGAAGCGAAAAGAATCACGATAGAAACACAACTCCATTTTCTTTTAGAGACAAAAACAAAACTCCTTAACCACCCCTCCAAAAAGGGTATCGATAGCCTTGATTACAGGTCATGGGCCGATTCTATAGACGAAATTCGGACTAAAATCACCTCACTTAGCGGACAAAATCAAACTCTGAAAATTCGCATTCAGGAACTTAATCACGCACTGGATATCCTCCCGTCTCGCTTATCAACGCTTATGCGATTTACTAAAGAAGAAAAAATAGCAAACCACCTTTATTCGAACTATCTTGCTCAATACAACCACGCTTGTTTGGGTGCTCAACTAAAAGAAACGGGTGTAAAATTGGTTGAGCCAGCCACATCACCCGACTCAAAATCATTTGCTTGGGTCTCTTTTATTTTAGCGCTTCTGGTTACCCTTTTCGGCTATCGTGTTCACAAATGCCAAAAAATTGAATTAAAGCTTCCCCATTTTCAATTTCCCCAATTTTCTAAACTTCATCTCCCTAAATTTTACTTTCCTAACTTTCAACTTCCTAAATTTCCATATTTAGGAAAAAAAGGATCAAAACAAGAAGATATTCAAAACCTTCTTCCCTATACCCAACTGGGCCCTATTCCCGAGTGTAATCTTACTCCCTTTTTTACATCTGACCATCCACAGACAGACTATTTAGACGCCCTTAATGCCATCGAAAATCATCATCGCGTCAAAGACCTTCTGAAAAAGAATATTGTCAGCCTTGCCATTTTAAGCAGCCTTCCAGAAGAAGGTAAAACCACCCTTGCTGCGCAACTGGGACTTTATTTTGCAAAACAAAACAAAAAAGTGGTCCTTATCTCACTTACCCAAGCCCCACAACTCGCCCTCTATTTTTCAGTTAATCCCTCTCAAGGCCTCACAGACTTTTTATCAGGAACGCCCTTAGACAAACTTAAAATCCCCACAGAAATTCCGAATCTTCATGTTATTTCAACCGGCTCTTACGCACTTCCACTCTCAGACATTCTTTCTCACAACCGTTTTTCTCTTCTCAATAGCCAACTTAAGGTCTATTTTGATATTATTATTTACGATACTCCAAGCCTTTCAGAAACCCCAGAAATTACCTATCTAGCGCCCTATGCAGATGGGGCTATTTTTATTATTGACCCTAGCATCATACCGCTCAAGGATCTAAAACGAACTTGCAGACTTCTTCAAGAAAGCTCATTGTCGGTCACAGGGGTTGTTCTAAATAAAATTTCTTAGTACATTAAGAGGTCCCGTTTTTAGGGCGGTGTAGCTCAGTTGGTTAGAGCATACGGTTCATACCCGTAGGGCCACTGGTTCGAATCCAGTCACCGCCACCATTTCAAATAAGGAGCTCTCCTATTACTTCAATAAATATTTCAAAAAAACCTGTTTTCAAAATACTATTTTTGGTCGCAACTGCACTTGTTTTATGGATCACACTCGTTTCTTTTTATCCAGAATATCTCTGGTTTTCCTCCTTTAATTTTGCTTCTATTTGGTGGACAACCCTTACCCATACTCTAGGATATGCACTTGCAGGGTTTGGAATTTCGGCTCTGTGGTTCTACTGTTTTGATTGGCGTTTGGAAAAAGTGCTTTTTAAAACCCCCAAAGATTCTTTGTTTAGTTTTGTTTCTCCAGCATTTTCTCAGGTTTTGACCCAACTTAACCTTCTCAAAAACCCTTCTGGAAAACCCTTTAAAAAATCACTTCTCTGGACGATAGGAATAGCCTTCTTTTTTGGTTTGTGGACTAAAAGCCACTGGCAAACCATCGCTCTGTATCTTTATCAAACCCCTTATGGAGTAAGTGACCCTATTTTTGGGCACGATGTGTCTTTTTATTTTTTTAGCCTTCCCTTTTTTGAGTTTGTCTATCACGGGTGTCTTGGCTTAGTCTTAATCACACTGATTCGAACCCTTGTGGTCAGTGTGACTTACTCAGGGATCGCCTCTCTATTTTCCCCTTATATCCAAAAAAATAGTCTTAAAACCCACTTGTTTTCTTTAGTAGGACTTTTTATAGGACTTCTTTCTCTGGCTTATTTTTTTAAACCGTTTGATCTTCTCTACTCAAAAAGAGGGGTTGTATTTGGAGCTGGGTTTACGGATGTTCACACCCAATTGTGGGGATATATGGTCAGCGGAATAGCCCTTTCTTGTGCGGCTGTGTTGGTTATAATATGGGGATATCGAAGGGACTACAAACCTCTCTTGATAGCGCTTGCCACCCTTGCAGGACTCATTTTTATTGTAAACGGACTTTATCCAGGGATGGTTCAAAGCTATCAGGTAGCACCCAATGAACTTGCGAAAGAAAAACCCTACTTAACACACAATATTCATTTCACCCGACTTGCCTATAA
>JAHFDB010000080.1 GCA_023249195.1 bacterium
TCTACTGAAATGGCTTTCCCAATGTGTTTCACGTAGGTCTCAATCGTTTCCTCACTCACGGATATTTTAAGGAGTTTTTCAAGGTAATCACTCGCCTCTTTAAACGGCACTCTTTGTCCCGGTCAAGCCCCAATACTGTTCACTTAATTAGTGGCGACTTTAATTTTTGTAGGTGAGCGGCCGTGCCTGAGTATGGTTTGTCTAATGGGATAGCTACTCAAGTTTCGCTTGACGCGTCTTGGGTTGTGGCGTGATCTACTGGAGATGACTCTTTCGTCTAAAATCTCATAGAGAAGAGCCTGGTGACGCATGCGCAGGTTCTGAGGGGGGAAAAGACGCTGGAGGCGTTAGTTTTCGACGAATGACGCGAACAGCATGGAGAAAGGAGAGTCGGTCAGGGTCCTCGTCGGCATGAAGGGCAGCTTCATGCATCAATCCCCGAATGGCAAAATGGGCCATAAGTAACCCGTAAAATTCTTGCTTAACAAGATCTGGAGTCTTGCTTCGCAGCACTATTCTGGAGCCACGCAAATGAGTTTTGAGCTCATCGAATGCGGTCTCAATTTCCCATCGTTCATGATAGAGAGCGGCTAATTCCATTGCTGGAGCGGCCTTGTCATCCAGTATAGTGGTCATGAGTCGATAGAGAGGCTCCGCATTTAGAACGCCATCCAACGTATAGGCGATCACGCGGACAACGATACCCTGCACACCATGTCGCTGATCCCTTTGACATCCATAAACACGGCTCAAATAGGAGCCATCCGGAAGATCTTTTTCCCTAGGAAGGCTGAGACTTTTCTTTACCCGCCAAAGTAATTCCGCGTTTGTGCTCATGGCTTGGTTCCATAATTCAAACCCGTAGAAACCTCGATCGGCCAAACATAGCATATCCTTCTTCAGAAAAGGGATCACTTCTTTGGCTAGGGTGATCTCCCCTACCTTAACGCCTCCCATCTGCGTACCAAACAGAATATGAGTTCCAGTTTCGACCAAGGATACAAAATGGAGTTGCGGAAATGCGGTGCTGCCACGACTGGATGACGGTCGGCCAAATGCGTCATTATTGCTTTTTTCATCAGCCACATCCATCGTGCTCCCATCCAGACTGACTGTTCGCCATTTCCGATACCATGCCCCCCTAGTCTCTTTCTTAGCAATCGGCTTTATCACTTTATCGTGTAAATGTTTAACGGGCTCCCACCCTAGTCGAGTTCGAGCCTGGGATATCCCTGACTTCCCAGTGACCTTTACCTGCTCTCCAGGCTCCATTAACCATTGAATCCCCTCAAGAAGGCAACGCAATACTTCCCGGTAGGATGAATTCATGTATAAGGCTAACGCAATAACATAGTACACAACCACACGGGCGGGTAAGTCGCGCTGTCGTTGACTCTCTTTCCCTGTCTTCCTTAGAGAATCCCCAATCTGATCCATAGAAAAAATACTGGCTATTACCCCTAGACTAATGTAATCCGTAAGTCGTGCCCCACTGGGTAACACAGCCACTGTCTTTGCCATTCGCACACCCTCCTTGGTTGGTCCTCCTAGGATACACTACTCTACATTAAGTGAACAGTATTGGGTCAAGCCCCTATAAAACTGGACACAAAGACTCGATAAAAGAAGGAGAATGCTGAGCATTATGGCGCAGTCTAAACTGAGCTGGGCTCAAATTATCGAGTGCCCGATGGGGTCGTTTGGTGTTATACCAAAGGACATAATTTTCCCAAGCAGAAAAGGCCTGAGAAGCATTTTGATAGTGATTACGATACACCTCCTCGCGTTTAAAGTTTGAAAAGAAGGATTCGATAAAGGGCTTTTGGTTGGGTGCTTGGACATCACAGAATTCGACATTGAGATTAAATTGAAGGGCCTCCTGAACAAAATTATGAGCGGTGAATTGACAACCTCGATCTAGGCGCAAGGTGAGTTCCAGAGTTTCTGGAACCTTGCCGCCTGGAAATCGATTAAAAACCGCCTGACGCAGGGATTCGATGGCTTCTTGGCAACGGCATCTAAACCCAAACCACGAACCGATGACCTCTTTGTCAAACACATCAAGTACGGTAAATAAGTACAAAAAGCCGACTTCAGTAGGGACCAATGTCAAATCTGCTTCCCATCGCATATTGCTTTGAAGCGGGCAATAACTAAGCACTTTGGACTGTTTTTTAAGCTTGGGTTTTCTGGCATTTTTAGGCTGTAATAGGCATAATTTATCCATGTGTCGATAGACTTTTTTGTGATTAAACACCTCCTTAAATGTTGTTAAAAGATAGGCTGCTATTTTTCGATAGCCCAGGGTCAATTCATATCCAGACAGGCTTTTTAAGCGAGAAACCAGTTTAAAATCTAAGATCCGACATGATTTTTTCTGTTCACGTGGCTTAGTTTTGTAGTACCAGCTGCTTCTGTTTAAGTCAAAAGCTTGGGCCACTATTTGAACAGGAATTCCAGCTTTACTGAGCTGAGTAACAAACTCTCGTTTCTCACTCACAGGGAGAACTTCTGTGAAATTTTTTTTTGAAAGTCGATAATGACGGCCTGTTGACCGATGATAGTCAACAACCGTTCTTTTTCAGCTTCAGGTGTAGCGTAAGGGCCTTTTTTCTTGTTCGAAAAACCTTCTTTTATACCCTCAAGGGCCTCGTCTTTCCACCGATAAGCAAGGCTATCTCGAATCCCATGTTCCTTGCAGATTTGAGCCACTGTCTTTTGCCCTTTAAGCATATCAAGGACCACTGATAACTTATCGTCGCTTGTATATTTTTTTTGTTTCATGACACACCTTTTTCGAGAGCTTGAATTTCAAAAGTTTAAACGCCTTTTGATTTTTTTCAAACCCACAGCTTGGGGGTACCCCCAAGCTGTGGGTTCAAGGTTTTCTCTCTTTTATCGGTGTCTAGTTTAGCTTAGGGGCTAGAAAGGTCCCAGAAGGATCATCCCTTGTTTCACTTCCAAACTATACCGGCTCTTCCCTATCTTTGCATCTAACGGACGCTCATATTTCTTGCATATATCGCAGTAAAACAATCGTCTTCGAATTGT
>JAHFDB010000081.1 GCA_023249195.1 bacterium
TGAAAATATTTCTGTAGATACGGTGGGTCTTGGCGGCGGCGTTCTAGACGCACTTGTCGATCTTGGGATCTATGCGAATGATTTTATTGCGGGGTCCTCAGCAACAGAATTCGGCCCAAGTCCATATTCAAAATATGGAAATAAACGGGATGAATCTCACTGGCAATTGAGAGAGGACATATTGGCAAAAGAAGTTGAGGCTATAAATAACGTTGAGTTCATAAAGGAGGCGACAAATATCAATTATAACATCACAGAAAAAGTATTGAAGATAGAGTCAAAGGACTCATTTAAAAAGAGAATGGGTTTCTCTCCCGATTATCTAGACTCAGCTGTTATAGCCAATCACACTCGAAGAAATTCTCTGACGAGAACTTCGTTCGTTAATTTGAGCGCGATGCAAAAAACAAAAACAAGAACACGAAAGGTGGAATTCTAATGGCTAAAAACGACAATAAAAAAGTTGAGAAGTTTATTCCTAAAATTCAAAACAAACAGACAGCCCAAACGGGAACCGCTTTAAGAGGGGGTCGATTTTTTGAAGAATATCTGGGGGCTCTACAAACCTCTAAATTGAGTTATTCGGTTTACGACAAAATGAGGAGGGCTGACCCACAGGTAAAAAGACTGCTAAAGGCAATATCTACGCCTATACTCGGGGCCACATTCACCTGTACCCCTATTGATTTTTCTGATTTAGAACAGCAAAAACAGGCTGATTTTAAGAAAAGGGTTCTGTACAACTATATGGCAAAGAGTTGGACATCCACTATAGGGGAAATTATCACATTTTTACCGTTTGGTTTTTCTGCTTTCGAGCCTGTTTTTCAAATATCAGATACAAAAGAGTACGGGAAAATTATCACTATAAAAAAGCTGGTCTATATCAAACAAAAAACAGTGTACGAGTGGATTATCGAAGATGGCGCTGTTGTGAAAATAAGGCAATTAACATCTGACAGCTTACCTTCAGTGGATAAAGTTTTGGACGCTAAAAATTTCTTATTTTTTGTGAACGAAAAAGAGGGGGACAATTTCGAGGGGGTTTCGATACTGAGGAGCTGTTACGGGTCTTATATCAGGAAAGATTTAGCCTACAAAATTGACATGATCGGGCTCGAAAAAATGGCTATCGGAACGCCCGTGGCCTATGTCCCAAAATCTATACTATCGAACGATTCCGAGCGTGATGCCCTTATTGATGTTTTAGAAAACTACACATCTCACGAATCCCAGTACATTTTTCTAGATATGGCAATGATGAATGGCGGATTCGAGATTGTAAAAGGCGAATATGATGCAAACGGTGTCAATATGGCGATTGACAGAGAGGATACGGCTATCCTATCGTCTGTTTTAGCGTCATTTCTTGACATTGGGACCAAGCGAATGGGTGGCAACTCTCAATCAACTACGCTCTACCAAATGTTTATCGATTCGTTAGAATGCACCGTCAATTATATTTGCGAAAAAATCGACCCCCTCTTAAACCACCTCTATGACATGAATTTTGGTGCTCCGGAAGTTCGCCTCAAATTAAAGGCTCAAAACGTGAGCAAGAAAAACCAAAAAGAGGTGATGGATATTCTTTCTGGGTACACAAAAGCAGGGCTTCTGTCTCCAGACAGGAACATAGAGGCAAAAATAAGGTCGGAAAACGATCTCCCTGAAATAGATCCTGCTGCGGTGGTGAAAAAACAAAACACAAAAAATGAAAAATCAACAGGCCTATCCCATGTCCACAGCCATACGACACTCAGCGAAAAAAGGCAGCTTACGGAGTACGAGAAAAAGATAAGCCTTTCCGATATTGAGACATTATTCAGCTCTTCGGAGGCAAAGTACAAATCGATTATCAGAACACATTTGGAAATGGCAAAATCCAAGTATATGAATGATCTTGATGCCGCTCTGAAAGTAGAAAACCCATCTAAGGCGGTAATGAACCTTAGTATAGGGTTTATGGGTCAGTTGCAAGCCGATTTAAAGGCATTTTTAAAGGGCATGATGGCCAAGGCACAGGCACAGGCCGCAAAAGAAGTGGGTAGCAAGGGGGCATTGTCAGATATACTAGGAATAACGCCTAATGTTTCATCGATCCTTACTTTTGTGGTGCGAAAAGTGGCTGAAGACATTGAGTCTGATTTTCAAAACAAGTCCACATTTTTAGCGCTTAATTATATCCACGACAACGAGGATGATGCTCAGATTAAAGAAAAAGTATCTTCTTCTGTAGATACATTTATCGACGGGGCAGTAGCCTACTCATCCACTGGGGCTGTGATAAATCAATTTGTGAATACAGCCAGGAACAATTTCTTTTTCGAGCACCCCGATATTATTCAGGGGTTTCAATACTCGGCAATAATTGACTCTAGAACAACACCTATTTGTCAGTCACTAGACGGTAAAACGTTTGAGTTTACGGATTCCAAAGCCTTGGAGTTGAGGCCGCCATTACATTGGAATTGCAGATCGATATTGATTGCCATTACAATGCATGACAAGAAACCTGAATGGACGGGGCTACAGGTGTCGCCCGTAGATGGGTTGTCAGTAGAAGAGGTTTTGAAAGGAAAACAATTTTAATGTGCAAAAAATGTCTTGATTTTGGATTCTATTGGGATGATAAAAAAAAACAGATATACTGCGATTGCCACAACGGGAACAGACATAAAAGAGGTTCCTGTATAGGTATGGAATTTAGAATTTTGTTAAATAGATTGAAGAATCTTTTTTCACATAAAGATTGACAGCCTCTTGTCTGGTGTTAGAATAGAAGATAGTTAAAAAACACAAATATTATCGCTACTCACAAAGAGGGCGGATCTTGTACGAAAGTACGGATCCGCCCTCTTTTTTTTGCAAAAAAAACGAAAAGGAATTGTGTCATTGAAAATAGAAATAGACAATAATACCCCCGTCCAAATGTCAGAAAGCGGCTCCGTATTGGCCTCCATAAAGCTTTCTGAGTCCATAAAATTAGATGAATCTACCAATCTCGGAATT